>CAYZGY010000106.1:2337-14539 GCA_964478085.1 uncultured Planctomycetia bacterium | reverse complement strand
GTTTCGGGCTGCGGCGACCGACCCGCTCTTGAGAACTCGAGCCATGAGGTAGAGGATCGCCTGGGCGGGAGAAGGCCGCTCCCCGTCGAGACTCTCTGACATCTCATCGACGATCTTCTCGAATCCACGCTCGACAACCGCGTGCTCCTCCGCGCTGAATTCGAGCATTACCCGTACGGTGAGGCCCGGTAGTCCGCGGCGGTTCTTCCGAGGTTCCGTTCGCCCCTTCGCGATCGCTTCTTTCACCTCGGCGACGACTTCGGCCGGTTTGTGCGTCTCGGCGAACTCGATCCAAGTCTCTTCCGTGCTCGGAGTCGCGACGCGCGTCAGTTTCGAGGCCAAGTTCCAAGAGAGCTTCCCCTCCTCGAAGGCTCCCGCGATCTTCTCGAGCTTCGTGAACTTCTCCGAGACGCGCAGGAGCTCGTAGATCGCCGACTTCCCGTAGCCGAAGCACGTCTCGGCGTACGAGACGATCGTCGAGAAGCCGAGCTTGCGATAGAGCTGCTGCTCGCTCAACGCGCGCAGCGCATCGGCGAAGCGTCTGCGAGCCACGTTTCCGATCGCGTGTGTTTGAAGAAGTGTCTTGTGAAGATCCCCCGCGGAAATCGAAAGCGTCGTGCCCATCGCGCCATTCCTCCTCGCATCACGTTCCGTTTCAGGCTGCCGAGGAAGGATTATACCACCCTGTTTTCGGGCCCTTCAGATGGCGTGTGATCGAACGAGCGCGACTCTTGATGATGATCGGCTCACGCTTCGTGTGGATCGTGCGGGAGAGAGGAGCGTCACGACGTGAGTGAGTCGCGAGGTGTACAAGGCCGACTTTCGATTTTCGGGATCCGAAAAACCGTCAAGAAGAATTCTGAACCTCCTGCCGTTTCGGTGGGCCACGGCAGGAGGTCCAGAAGTAGTGCTCGACTACGTGACGGGCCCGGCGTGGGACACCGCCGACGGTGCGATGGAGGCGTCGATCTTCATCGGACGTCAAATGATTGCCGCACGGCGCATCGCTTCCGGAGTTCATGACGAGTCGAGCAAGGAGGAAATCGAGGAGATGCGGCGCCAGAGCGTCGTCGCGTACGTCCAGACGCGTCTGACGAACGGCGTGGTCGAGGGGCTCAACAACAAAACGCGGATGGTCACGCGTCGCGCGTTCGGTTTTCACAGCGCGAGTGCCCTGATCGCCATGATTCACCTCGTCTGCGGTGGAATCGAGCTGGATCCACCCCTCCCGTGACCCACCGAAACTGCAGGAGGTTCAGATTCTCTTGCCTCGAGCAGATGGTTCGAGGTCGTGACATCGACGCCTGTGTGGCTGACCTCGACGCGGCGCGAGAGACCTCGGAGCCCATCGCAGGGTCGCGACAAAGTGCGGAGCATGGGGTGCTCGTCAGTCAGGGCGTTAGCGACGTGCTGCGCAGCGTGCTCGAGAGTGGCCGCAAGGTCGCGGAGATCGCCGAGCTCGTCGATACCCTCGCGAACATCGTAGGAGCGAAAAACAGCTGAGCGTTCCGGGCGTTGTGTTGGGGTTTCCCTTGCGTACATTGTATGTTGGTAAAAAATGTTTTGGTTGCGGGGGTTGGTTTCGGGTTCGGGCGGTGGGTAGGCTGACACCTTCCAGGAGGTGTTCCATGCAGTCTCGCTTCGCGGTTCGCAGCTCTCGGTTCCGGCGCGTCTTGCCATCTTCGTCAACTCGGTGGGGGGTCTTGTCTCTGACACTCCTTTCACTTCTCTGTGTCGATCCGCTGCCGGCGGCTGACGCGAAAGAGAAGGGCAAGAGTCTCGAAGCCTATCGTTCAGCGGGCAGCAAGCCGGGCGGCAACGCCGCCGGGGGGCGTACAGTCTTCGAAGGGCCGAAGGCGAAGTGTGCGAGCTGCCATGCGATCGGAGGTGAGACTCGCAAGGCGGGGCCGGACTTGCTCGGCATCGCGGACAAGTATCGCCGACACGAGCTTGTCGAGCACATGCTCCATCCGGACAAATCGATCCTCGCGGGTTATGCGACGAGTGTCTTCGTGACGAAGGATGCGAAGGTGCACACGGGCGTGATCGAGGATCGTCAGCCGACACACGTCGACCTCTTCATCGCGTCGGGCGAGAAGGTTCGACTGGCTTCGGACGACATCGCCTCGGAGAAGGCCGGAAAGAATTCGTTGATGCCGAAGGGGCTTTGGCAGGAGCTCTCGGAGCAAGAGTTCGTCGATCTCACCGCGTACGTCGAGACGCTCAAGGACCCGGATCTCTACAAGCTGGCGGGGGCCGCGACGCCGGAAAAGATCGGACCGACGAAGAAGCCGGTGCGTCTCGTGCCGATCATCGGTGACAACCTGCGCTTCGGGCACCCCGTTTGGTTCGAGCCGCTCCCCGGCGTCGAGAACGCGTTTGTCGTCGTCGAGAACGATCCCGCGAAGGTCTGGGTGCTCGAGATCACCCCGACCGAGACGAAGAAGTCTCTCTTCCTCGACTTCAAGAAAGAGGCCCACACGGGTCAGCACATGGGCTTGATGGGGCTCGCGTTCCACCCGAAGTTCCTCGAGAACCGAAAGTACTATCTCAACCACCACTACCTCGAGGGCAAGGCCTTCGGCACGTACGTGATCGAGCGGCAAGCCACGAAGGACTACCGTCGCGATGCCGCTGTCGCGTCGCGTCGGTTGATCCGCATTCCGCAGAACACGATCTTGCATACGGGCGGAATGATCGGATTCGGGCCGGACGGATTTCTCTACATCGGAACGGGGGACGGCGGACCTCAAACCGATCCGAACGGCCGTTCGCAGAAGGCGTCGATCCTCTCTGGCTCCATATTGCGCATCGATGTCGACCGCAAGGACGAGGGGCTCGAGTACGGCATTCCGAAGTCGAATCCCTTCGTCGGCTCGAAGGATCCGAGGGTGCGCGGAGAAGTCTGGGCGATCGGGTTGCGTCAGGCCTGGCGTTTCAGTTGGGACCCGGAGACGGACGATCTTTGGGTCGGTGATGTCGGTCAGGTGCGCTTCGAGGAGATCACGATCGTCCGCGCGGGGGAGAACCACGGTTGGAACGTCTACGAGGGCTTTCTGCCGTTTTCCGACCGCTACAAGTCGAAGGCTTCGAGCTACGTTGCTCCGGTCGTCGCTCTCGGGCGTCGTCACGGCGCGTCGGTTACGGGCGGCTACGTTTACCGCGGCAAACGCAGCCCTGGCTATCGAGGCGTCTACATCTTCGGCGACTACGAGTCGAAGCGTCTCTGGGGGCTGACACAGAAGGACCGTCAGCTGACGAAGATTCTCGAGATCGGCCGCGCGCCCGATCGCATGACCACGTTCGCGCTCGATCGCGACGGCGAGATTTACTTCCTAGGCTACGATCACGGACTGATCTACCGGCTCGACTTCGGCAAGCAGAAGTTCGAGTAGATCAGGTTGACCGCTCGCGTTGGCGAATCAGCCAGCTCGCGATTCCGTACGCGATCGGAATGGCGATGAGGAGCGGGGCGCTGTGCGAGATGCCGACGTGCTCGAGATCGCTGTACGGGCAAAAGAGTCGCCAAGCTGCCTCTCCTCCGGCGACCGCGGCAAAGCCGAGGAGAAGTGCTGGAACACCGCGACGTGTCAAGAATCCACGCCGCAGGGCAAGGAATCTGAGGACGAGCAGCGGAATCGACAGGCCGGCGATCATGCCGCCGCAGATCTGAATCAATCGCAGCGAGCTTCCTCCGACGACGGGATCGGGATGCTCATGCTGGATCGTCAAGGGGAGCAAGGCTCGAAGCCCGATGAGGCCCATCACCGAGAGCACGACGCCGCGGACCGAGAGGCCGGATCCGGGGATACGCTCACGCAGGATCGCGAGGCAAAGGCCGTAGACGACCGTGGCGAGTCCGAGAAGAGCGACGACACGCGAGGTCGCGAGGGGCTTCAGGGGGGGATCCGCGTTCGAGGTCGGAGAGAATCTCTCGTCGTGCCCGGTCGTCGAAGTTCGGAGTCGGATCGAGGCACATCGCCACGAAGAACGAGTACAGCGAACCGCTGATCGCGTCGTAGAGACTCTGAAACGCGGAGACGTCTCCCCGTTGGTACTCTAACAGCCAACGTTCGAGCTGATCTTCCCTTTCAGACTTTCCCCGCAAAGGCTCGGCTTCCGTGTAACACTTCGTCGGCTGGTGGCCAAGGGTGCCACAGAGTTCGGGGGACGCCGACGTTCAGAAGATTCGAATCGGCGTCGAGAGATCTCTTTCGGTTCCATTGACGGACCACGCGTTGGCCATTCCACGACAACGAAGCAAATCGTGGGAGAGTTCCATGAATCGCACGAAGTTTCTCGTCACGGGTTTGAGCGCGCTTTGCCTCGCGTCGCTCGGTGTCGTCTTCTTGAAGCAGGACGAGTCCGATGCGCGTCGCGCGGGCCGCTCGTTCGTCTACGAGGTTCAGCTGACGAACCTGACGAGAGCGCAGATCTTCTCCCCCGGCGTCCTCGCGGCTCTCGATCTCGAAGGCGAATCTCTGGATGATGATCTACCGGGCGCGACAGTCCCTGCGCAAGATGCTTGAGACGGACTACGCGCCGATGCGGGAGGCCTCGTAGCGGTGGATTTCTGTCCGGCGAGAAGATGCCGAGTCTCGGGACGAACTACTCGGTCACATCCCAGTACTTTCGGCTCGCGCGCTCGAAGGCCTCGGGGCCCATCGTTCCGGCGAGCTCGTCGACACGTTCACGAACGACCTTCATGACGACGTCGATCTGCTCCTCGGACAGGACGCGACGAGCTGGGGCCGAGTGGAGGATGTCGCGGGCGACCGCGTAGTAGTTGAGCGCCTTGCCGAACTGCACGCGATCCTTTTCGAGGTCACCGCTGAGAAGCGAGCAGGTGGCCGCTTCGACGAGATCCCCGAGCTCCGCGGCGGTGCGCGTCGCTTCGTCGTACATCGTGTGAGCTTCTTCGTACTCGCGGCGTTCGCGGGAGACGAGCGCCTTGGCACGGAGGACCTTGATCAGGCTACGCTTGTCGTCGCTGGCTCGCACAATGCCTTCAGCTTCGGTGAAGTAGGTTTCGGCCTCGAGGTAGCGCTTCGCCTTCTGATGGATCTGTCCCATCTGGACGAGAACGGCACCGACGAGGCTCGCGTTCTTCTCGACTCCCGATCTCTTGAGATGGGAGACGATGTCGCGGTAGTTCGTCAGCGCGTCCTCTTCGTCGCCGAGCTGATAGAGGATATTCGCGATTTGGACTCGGGTCGCTATCGCGATGGCTTCCTCACCGAGCTCTTGAGAGATCTCGGAGCTCTCCTGGTAGCACTTCAGCGCGGCCGAGTGATCTTCCTTCAGGTAGTGGACGTTACCGATTTGGTGGAGGACGCGTGCGACGTTCGATTGATCGCCGAGCGCGGCGAGCTCGTTGCGAACTTTCTCGTAGAGATCGAGTGCGCGTTCGTAGTTGGATTCGTTCTTGTAGATGATTGCGAGATTGCCGCGGGAGACCGCGCGCGTGTTCCCCGACGTCGTCTCGATCGTCTCGAGAAGGACGTCGTGGGCGACGTCGAAGTAGCCGAGACGGAGCAAGTCCTCGATGAAGCACTTCTGTACTTGGCAGGCCTCGTCGAATCGTCCGGCTTTGAAAAAGCACTCGCGTGCGTTGAACAAAGACCAGAGATTGTCGTTGTTCTTCGCGTAGCGCAGGAAGTGGTTCGCTGCGGCCACGAACAGTGCTTCGCGTTGCTCGTCAGAGAGCTCGTGAATGCCGTCGCGAACGGCTGCGAGCGCGACCGGGTGAACCGTGTAGAGAGCCGGACCGTAGCCGTCGGATTCCGAGGAGCGAAGGAGTCCGGAGCGTTCGAGCTCGGTGATGCGTTCGTCGACGGCGTCGGAATCGAACGAGACTTCACGCCCCGTCGCGACAGAGAGTTGGCGGAGTGCGCCGCGGCTCAAGGGGCGCCCGTAATGAGCGAGCGCTTCGAGGAACTCGCGTGCCGAGTCCGACAGAAGCTCGACCGTCGTTCCGTAGAGCTCGGCGAGGCCGTTTTCGACCTCCGATCGGTGGAGGTAATCTGCGACGGCTTCGGGTCCGCCAAACGTCTGCGTCGCGAACAGCAGGCGCAGCGCGAGCGGAAGTGCCTCGAGGTCGGGAGGAAACCCTGCGTCCGGCCACGGGAGCTCCGAGTAGAGCGACGAGGTTCCGAGCGATCTCCAGATCTCAAGAGCTTCGTCCGCGGAGAGTGCGGGGAGCGTCCAACGGTCGATCGTTACGCCGTCGGGAGGCGCTCGGTCGCTCGTGATCAAAAGACGCCCGTTCGACTCCGCCGGGAGTTCGGAGCAATTGCGCGCGAACTCTTCGAGAGCGTCGGTGTCCTCCTCCGAGTGCCCGGCTCGAATCGAGTGAAACTCGTCGAGCCAGAGAAGGACATCGTTCTCGGCGATCGCTCGCAGGAGCACGCCGAGCTTCGCGCGAAACGCCGAGCGCTGATTCAGGACGTTGTGAAGGTCGTCGATGCCCAGCTGGAGGAGGAAGTCCGAGACCTGGTAGAGAACCTCTTCGATGCGCGGAGCCGAGCTGCAATCGATGCGCTGCATCCCGCGAAATCCACCCGTGTGGAGTAGCGTATTCGCGACCGTTGTCGACTTGCCGGCGCCCGTCGGACCTTCGACCCAGAGGACAGACCACGACGAGCTCGTCAGGCGATACGAGAGCGCCTGCCGCGCGTGCGTGTCGACCAATTGGTTGACTGGGGGAGGGACGTCGAGAGCGTAGAGGGTGCCGTCTTGGGCGCCCGAAGCAGAGGTTTCCATACAAAGTTATCGACCGTCGTTCGTCAGGCGCTGAAGGAAAGCTCGGTTCGAGCGACCCAGAACCGGGGAAGCAAAAAGAGAGGGGCGTTCGGGCTGAATGGGGGCGCACTGAAAATCGCCCTGGCTCCCCCCTCGATGGTTCTGTCGTATTCGTCTTAACGGAACCTCGGTGAGTCCTGTCGAGGATCGGCGAGCCTTATCGAGGGCACGGCTCGTCTTTCCGAAGCACCGGACGGTACCGCGTCTCGAGGGTCTCGATATCGATCGTCTTGACGACGTTGAACACGTGTTCGTCCGATCGGAAACAATAGATGGTGTCGTCGACTCCTTCGAGGCACGAGCAGTCCTCACCCTCCTCGAGCTTTGCGAGGAGGCCGTCGGAGCATGTCAGGCATCGCAGCGGAAACACGGAGATGCAGAGTGGATACTCGACGAGGTTCTCGTGGTCGACGATCCGATAATCGACACGAACGCCGCTGACGTCGTCGAGCTCGCACGCGACGCACCCTCGAATCTCCGAGTCCGGTACGTCCGGTAATCTATCCAGTCCCGGCGTGAGCGAAGCGTTGGCGATCGCGAGGGCTCGGCGACGGTGCTCTTCCTGCGACGTTTCGGAATTCGGATCCTCCTCTATGCCGCCTCTCTTCTTGAACTCGATGAGGCGTACGAATTCCGCGAAGCAGGAGCGCACCATGTCGTGATGCGAGAGCTGCCCGTAAGCGACGCTTCCACCGCCGACCCAGAGCGCGATCGGAACGAGGGCCGTCGCGAAGAGCGCCAACGCGGCGGCGGCAAGGATCGGTGTCCGGCGCAGGATCGTCGTACGCGAGCTCGATTCGTCAGCGACGCGAGATGTCTTGATGCGCAGCACGGCATGCGGAGCTCGCGACCGCAGGACGCATGCAGGTCACGCCCTCGTCGATCGATTCACCTGAAAAACGTTTGATTCGCCCCGAAGGTTCCGTGCTTTCCATTTTTCTGGTGTAATGGGCTAACTCAAGTCGCAATAAGAGATAACGAAAAGGCTCCGCGTTCTCGGCCGCCGTGTACTTCCATCGCGAAATCTCTCAGTTTCCCGAGCTCTTGCTCACTTGGCGGCGCCGTCTGCACGAGGTCGGGTTGCCGGAGTCGCTGGACCGGCTCGCAGCGCTCGATCCGCTCGTAGATCAAGTCGAGAGACGCTATCGGGAAGGCCCCGACGCGCCGCTCCGTCTCGCTCTCTTCGGTCCGACGGGCGGTGGAAAGAGCAAGCTTTTCAGCTCGCTCGTCGGTCATGCCATCAGTCCGTCCGGCTTCCGCCGTCCTTACACCCGACGTGCGTTCTTTTATCTCCACCGTTCGCGCGAGGCGATGAAGCCGACTCTGCGAGGCGAGGTCGTCCTGCACGATGATGCTAAGTGGCGCGACGTGCTCCTCATCGACACGCCCGACTTCGACAGTGTGGAGTCGAAGAATCGCGAAGAGGCCGAGCGGGTCTTCCTCGATGCGGACGCGTTCCTCTTCGTCACCGACGTTCAGAAGTACGCCGACGCGGCGACGTGGACCTACCTCGAGAGGATCTTCTCCGAGGACAAACCCTGCTGCGTCATCCTCAACAAGCTGCGCAGCAACGCACCACTGCACGATCTCGCTCGTCGACTCGAGGATCGCTTCGGCGAGCGAGGGCGCGATGCGCTCGAGATTTCCGTCCCCGAGCTCGCGATCGATGACGAGACTATCCTTCCGGACGATACGCCGGCGCTCGGTGTTCTCCGGGAGATCATCTCGCGACTCGTCTCCTCGCAGACCGAGGCCCGTGAGATCCTGCGAGACGCCTTTCGCGTCGAGCTCGAACGGCTTTTTCGGGAGCTCCGTTCGCTGCACGAGGCGGCGCAAGCCTGTGATCGTGCGCAGCGTGAGGCGACGCGCGCGGTCAACGAGCGTTATCGTGCCGCGCGTGAGCGAGTCTCCGGCCTTCTCGATATCGACCTCGCCGAGGTGCTGACGGATCAGGTCTACGCTTCGCGGCTCGAAGCCTTCGAGCGCATCGACCGGCTTCGTCCACTCCGGCGCATCGTCGAGACTCCCTGGATCGCCTTTCGGAACGCGATTCGTCCGACGGGAAAGATCGCGACGGCGGAGAGCGCGCCGCTCGACGACGCCGTTCGAGTCGCGAACGTCTCGGAGAACTTTCCCGTGCTCGAGGGGGCGGCTCTCGCCGCCGCGGATGACGCTCGTGAGGCGATCGTCGCGGAGGGACAGTTCCGCGATGCGCTCGATGCGCGTGCCTTTTCCGATCTGCGACTCCGTCACGACGAGCTGCGGAAGCGCTACGAGCGCGTCGTCGACGAGCTCCGCGAGTTCGCCCTCGCCTCGGCGCGGGAGGCGGGGGCAGCACTTCCGAGAAACCTCCGGCGCATGTTCTTCGGTCTTCAGATCGCGATCGATGCGATCCTTCTCGCGCTGGTTCTCGAGTCGGCGATGTCGTGGCCGTTCGCGGTCGTGCTGCTCGCGATTCTCTTCCCGCTCGTCGCGAAAGGGACCGCCCTCGCGGTTAACCACCAGCAGGTGAGCTACTTCTCGGCTTCCGTGAGAGCCGAGCATCAGCGGCTCGCGACCGAGGTCCTCGATGAGGCGCGCGATCGATTCGACGGGTTACTCTCGAAGCAGACGGAAGGGCTCTCCGATCTGATCGCTCTCCTCGACGAAATCCAGCCGTACTTCGATCGCGTCGACGACATCGTCGAGAGTTTCGCTCGCAAGCGATACGAGGTCGACTTCCGCGCGGTGGAGGAAGAGGATGACGAGGTGTCCGGCGCGGCGGCATCCGGCAGCGGGGCGACGGTCGAAGCGAGTTGACCGATGCCTGTCATCGTCGATCCACAAGCCGAGCGTGTCTTTCGCTCGCTTGAGTCACTCCTGCGTCGAGAAGATCTGCGACTCTTGACCGAGGAGAACCGCGTAGAACTTCTCACAGACTGGGAGGACATCGACGAACGCGAGAGGCGGCTCGACGATCGTCTTTTCATCGGTCTCGTCGGCGGAACGGGAGTCGGGAAGTCGACGTTTATCAACGCGCTCGCCGGTCGCGAGATCAGCTCGAGCAGCGATCGACGGCCGACGACGGATCGCATCACCGTCTACAGCCACGAGTCACTCGAGCTACCCGACGAGTTTCCGACGAGCGATCTTTCCGAGCCGCGCGTTCACCACACCGAAGAGGCGCTCGAGCGCGTCGTGCTTCTCGACTTTCCCGACTTCGACTCCGTCGAGGCGAAGCACCGAGATATCCTCTTTCGATTCCTTCCGCATCTCGATGTAGTCTTCGTGCTCTCGGACGACGTCAAATACGCTGACCGCTGCCTCTTCGACCTTCTGAGCGAGCTGCCTCACGACTCGCGAAACATCTACTACGTGCTCAACAAGATCGACGCGCTTCGCACGCGTTACGCGAGCCAATCCGAGACGATCGTCGAGGAGATGCTCGAGGATTGGCGCGGCAAGCTTCGCGAGCACGCGGGGCTCGACGTCGAGTCCGATCGGCTCTACGCGATTTCCGCTCTGGAAGCACTGAACGCCGGAGACGGTGAAGCTCGTCGGGCCGCCGGCAGCTTCAGCGTCGTGCTCGATCTTCTGAGCTCGTACCGTGAGGAGAAGTGGCGTCGCGAGGCGAAGAGTCTCAATCTTCTCGGTCGCAAGCACGCGAACGCAGTGCAGGTTCGCTCGGCAGTTCTGTCGGAGGAGAACGGGGCCCTTCTGCCGCGACTTCGCGAGTGCCTCGACTCATGGGCCAGAGAGCTGGGTGAATCCCTCGATCGCCTCTCGGACGAAGCTCTCAACGAGCCGCAACGTAGATCGCTGCGCGCTCAAAGCCTAGGCGGGTCGGCCGAGCGTTGGCCGATGCCGATCTCGCTCTTCTTTTCGACCTTCGCGCGTCGTGCGCGTCGGCGAGCGACACGCGCCGCCGGCGTCGAGGATCGCTTCGATCGGGCCGGGCTCGTAGCCTGCATCCGGCGACACTACCGCGCGACGCTCGACGTCTTCGCGAATCTCGCATCGGCCGTCTCGGTCGAGCTCGAAGGCTCGCACGTCTCCTTCGAGTTCTCGAGCGACGTCGACCGCGGGAGCTCGGAGCGTTCCGACGAGTGGGCCGAGGAGATCGCCCAGCGACTCGCCGGATCACTCGAGGATGTCGCGGCAGCGCCGCCGTCGATCTCGAGGCTCTCGGTGCACGGCCCAGCCGCGCTGCTCGTCGTCGTCGCGCTCGGGGGCCGATTCATCGCGGGCTATTCCGAGACGGCGGCGGACGAGGGGTTCTTCGCGCACGTCGGCGGTGGCTTCGGCCGCTCTCTGACTCCGACCGTCCTCGTCTCGGTCGCTGCCGCGGCGATCGTCGCCTACGGTCTCGTCGCGTACGGGCAGTGGTCGAAGCGCGGGGTCGAGCTCGACGAGGCGGTGGCCCGCCTGCTCGGAGAAGTTCGCGAGACGGTCGAGAGCCGCGTTCGCGGCGGTCTCGAACAGTTCACCGAATTCGTCGCCGCGCTCGATCGCGAGTGGGAAGAGGTCGAGGGACTCTTCGAGGGCTTCGAGGCCTGAGCGCAATCTAACCGAGTGAATCGGCGAGGGCTTCGATCGCTGCGTCGATCTCTTCGGTCGTCGTGAAGATGCCCGGCGAGAATCGCACCGTGCCGCTCGGGTGCGTGCCGAGCGCCTGGTGAGCCTCGGGCGCACAGTGGAGTCCGCTGCGAACCTCGACGTGAAACGATGCGTCGAGGATGGCGGCGAGCTCGTCGGGCGCGATCTCGTCGGTCACGACCGAGTAGACGGCTTTGCGTTCCACACCTTCGGTCGGCCCTGGCAGGCGGATCCCGTCAATGCGGCGAACGCCCTCCTCGAAGCGAGAGCCGAGCTCGCGGAGCGTACTCGCGACCGACTCGAGCCCTCGTTCTTCGATCCACTCGATCGCTGCCGCGAGAGCGACGAGGCCTGGGACGTTCGGCGAGCCGGCCTCGAGCCGCGTCGGAAGCTCGCTCGGCTGGACGGCGGAGTCGGAGTCGGTTCCCGTTCCGCCATGACGGAAGGGAGCGATGTCGATCCCTTTCTCTTTGCAGCTGCTCGAGACAACAAGGACGCCCGTGCCCGGCGGACCGAGGAGGCTCTTGTGCCCGGGCGCCGCGAGGAGATCGATGCCCTGCGCTTCCACGTCGATCGCATGCGAGCCGGCGGTCTGTGCCGCGTCGACGAGAAGTGCGGCGCCGTTCGTACGACAGATCTCCGCGGCAATGTCGATCGGCTGTAGCGTGCCGCAGACGTTGGAGGCATGCTGAACCGCGACGAGCCGTGTGCGCGCGGTCACCGCTTGCGACAGTTCGTCGACCGAGATGCCCCCCGTGTCGGGGGGGGCCCCCCCCCGGGGCCGGCAGGGGGCCGGCCCCCGGCCGGGGGCGGGGGGGGGGGGGCC
>CAYZGY010000106.1:0-2327 GCA_964478085.1 uncultured Planctomycetia bacterium | reverse complement strand
CAGTTCGTCCACCGAGATGCCCCCCGTGGCGTCGGCGCCGACGACCGTGAGCTCGATGCGGCCGGCACGCTTCAGTGCTTCGAGTGGGCGGCGCACCGAGTTGTGCTCCACGACGCTCGTGACGACGTGGTCGCCGTCGCGGATCGATCCGAAGATCGCGATGTTGAGCGCGTCGGTAGCGTTGAGCGTGAACGCGAGCTCCTCCCCGCGAGCACCGAAGAACTTGGCGATCGTCTCACGCGCGCGCTCGATAGCCAGGTCGACCTCACGGGCCGACCCGTACGAGCCACGGCCTGCGGGGGCACCGACGTCACGCCCGAAACGAGCGAGCGTCTCCCAGACGACCGGCGGCTTGGGGAAGCTCGTCGCGGCGTTGTCGAGGTAGATTCGGTTCAAGGAATCGTTGCGAAGCTCGCGGGGCTAACGCCTCGCGTTTCTTCCGCGGTTCTGGCGCTCGTTTCCCGAGCCTTCCGAGCCCTGGTACTTCTTCGCCTGCGTGAGCGTGTGGCGCTTCCAAAGTGCGTCGAGGGCCTCGGCGTCCTTGCGGAAGTGCTTCTTCAGCGTCTTCTCCTGGAAGGCGAAGTAGTTGAGCCAGTAGGTCTTCCAGCCGTCGTCGTCCTCCTCATCGGGAGGCAGGGGCGCTTCGGGGCCCTTGAGGTCGACGAGGAGATTGCTGAAGCCCTTACGACGTTGGGTGTAGAAGAAGTTGACGAGCGTCATCGCCATCGCGCGACCGCGGTCCTCTTCGCGACGCTTGAGCTCGCGCGACTCGAGCATGTCGAAGATCACGGCCGGGGAGTCCTTCGAGTTGATGCGATCGGCGGTCTGCTTGAAGCGACGGTAGAACGTCTGCTTCTCGCGCGCCGACTTGCCCTTCGACATCTTCGACATATTGACGATGTGCTCGGCGACGCCGTCGACGATCCACCACGAGTACATCTTCTCGCGACCGTGAAGGCTGTCGACGGCGACCTCGGCGAGATGGCGCTGCAGGTCGAAGCTCAGCGGGTTGTGGAGAACCGTGTGACTTTCCTTCGTGTAGGCGCCGTCGTTGCCGCGCGCGACGTCGACGTCATCGACGAGCTCCGCGAACTGCTCGAACTGCTGCTCGGAGCGCAGCAAGACGAGTTGCACCTTGCCGGGCCACGGCGACTCCTTCATGGAGCGCACGCCGAGGAACGCGAGGATGAGCTTCTTCGACTCCTTGAGGTGGAGACGGAGCTGCACGACCTTTGCGTGACGCAAGCTCGGCAGGGTCGTGTGAATCAGGAAGTCGTCGTCCTCGAAGGTCTTGAACTCCTGCTGCATGCGCTCTTCGACGGCCGTGATCCACTCCTTCTTGGCGGCGAGCTCGGCGTCGAGCTCCTCGACGGCGACCTCGGTGCCGCTATCGCTCGTGTCGGAGTCGTCCTTCATCTCGGCGTCGTCGTCATCGTCGTCGAGCTCGATGGAGAGGTCGCCATCGCCCGTGTCGGCGTCGTCGATGGTGATTTCGACGTCGCCATCTCCGGCGCCATCTCCGTCGCCATCTCCGGCGCCATCTCCGGCGCCATCTCCGGCGCCATCGCCAGTGTCCGTGTCTCCGTCGCCGCCGGTCTTGCCGCCCGGCGCCGGCGATCCACCACCTGCCTTACCACGACCGCGAATCCAGCGCGTGCCCTGGCGCACGTGTCCGAGCGCCTTGCGAGCCGCGGCGTGGCTCGGGTCGAGAGCGACGACGCGCTCGAGGGAGCGGCGCGCGTACTTTCCGAGCCCGTTCTGGCTGCACCACTTCGCGAGCGCGAAGTGAGCGTCGATGTCGAGCGGGGCGACCTTCGCCGCGCGCTGGCAGTACTCTTCGATGACCTTTTTGGACGGGCCCTTCGCGTCCTGTGCCAATAGGTCAGAACAGAACGCGAGGATGAGAGCTACTACGCTGAGGATGGGGGAAACGCGCCGCATGAGGATCTCCAGGAGCGTGAACGGGGAAGCGGGGCCGAACCAGCCATGGGCCTCATCCAATTGTAGGGGATGTTTCGGGGGGTGCAAAACAGGTTCGCGTAGGGCGACCTCAAGGCCTGAATGATAGCCAGAAAGCTCCCTGAAGACTCAGAACGTGTCCCCGATGGTGAAAAGGAAGAGGCGCTCCTCGTCGAAGTCCTCTTGCTGAATCGGCTTACCGAAGTAGAGGCCGATCGGAAGCGGCTGACCACCGAGGAAGGGGAAGTTGATGCGGAAACCGCCGCCCGCCGAGTAGCGCATGCGGTCCATGTGGAAGTCGGTGAGCTCGGAGAGGTTTCCGTAGTCGAGGAAGACGACGCCGCGCAGGAGCTTCTCGAAGATCGGGA
>CAYZGY010000105.1:13631-14544 GCA_964478085.1 uncultured Planctomycetia bacterium | reverse complement strand
CCCACGCTTGCGATTCACGGAGATCCACTACAACCCGCCCGGAAGCGAATCCTTCGAGTTCCTCGAGATTCGCAACCTCGAAGATCGCGACGTCGACCTGGGCGGCTGGACGATCCCCGCGATCGAGTACGAGTTTCCGAAGGGGAGCACGGCACCGGGGAGCTCGTTCATCATCGTCGCGAAGGACCTCGACGGCTTCGCCGTGATTCACGGACCTCCCGACGGCACGCTGCCGGTCTTCGGCCCCTACACGGGCAATCTTCGAAATGCCGGAGAGGAGCTTCGGCTACGCGACAACGGCGAGTTCGACGGCAAGACGTACTACCCCGAGACGATCGACGTCGTGCGCTTCGACGATCAGGCTCCGTGGCCGACCGAGGCCGACGGCGAAGGACGATCCCTCGAGCTCCGCGATCTCTCGCTCGACAACGATCTCGCCGAAAGCTGGCAAGCGTCGCCGCTCGCGCATGGCTCCCCCGGCGCGTTGACCTTGTCCAATCGTCCGCCGGCCGCGCGCGTCCACCTTTCGGCGACGTCGGGCCCGGCGCCTCTGCGGGTCGAGTTCGACGCGACGGAGTCTTTCGATCCAGACGACGACGAGTTCACGGCGAAGTGGGACTTCGGCGACGGCATCGTCGGCGCGGGCTTGACGGTCGCGCGCACCTACCGTCGCGACGGCGTCTTCAACGGCACCTTGACCCTCGACGACGGTATCACTCGCCCGACGGTCTGGCCCTTCGAGATTCGCGTCGGGGACGACACCGGGATCCGGTTCGTCCGTGGTGACGTTCGTGCCGATGCCTCGGTCGACGTCGGAGACATCATCGCGCTCCTCTTCGGTCTCTACCTCGGAAGCCCTCTCGACTGCCACGACGCCGCGGACGTCAACGACGACGGCGCCCTCGAGATCGAC
>CAYZGY010000105.1:0-13588 GCA_964478085.1 uncultured Planctomycetia bacterium | reverse complement strand
GGCCCCGCCCCTCCGACACCTTCACCGCTGACCGGCTGCGCTCCGGACGCGACGGAGGACGACGCCCTGAGCTGTGAACGACAAGCGACCTGTGAATAGCCTTCGAACGGAGAAGAACCGATGCCGAAACGAACGCCCCTGATCGCACTCGTCGTGCTCGCGCTCGCCTCGAAGACCTGGGCCGAACCCGGAATCTCGCCTGACGAAGGCTTGATCTCGTACTGGGGATTCGAAGGGACAACCGACGACATGGCTCCGCTCACCCTGAATAACTCGGGGCTCGACGAGGATGATCTGAGCGCACACGGTGGCGCGCCTCAGTATGTCGACGGATGGGTCGGTCAGGCGCTCGCGATCAATCCGAATCCGGGCGGTACGGTCTGGCTCAATGCCCCGACCTCGGACGACGTGATCCTCGGCCCGGAGTACACGATCGAAGCGTGGGTTCACCCGACGGTCCTCGACGAGGCCTGGCAGCGCCTCGTCCTTCGTTGGCAAGATCAGCTCGGCTACCACTTCGCGCTGCGCCTCGTCGGTGGCAACTGGACGGTCAGCCTCTTTCACACGCAGTCGGACGGCACGATCGTCAACGCTGACGGAGGAAACGTCCCTGCGGACGAGTGGTCTCACATCGCCGGCGTCGCCGACGGCTCGATGCTCCGGGTCTACCTCAATGGTGAACAAGTCGCCGAGGCGCCCTACGACGGGACGATCAACGAGGCTCCCGGAAACGGCCTCGGCATCGCCGACATGGCCGGCGGCAACGGGCTCCGCTTCAACGGCTATCTCGACGAGCTGGCGATCTGGAACATCGCGCTCACACCCGAAGAGCTCGCATCGCACGCGGACGCCGCGGGCGAAGGTTACGGATTGACCTTCGACTGCGAAGAGGAGCTCGATCGCGTCGAGATCGAAGCCGAGAGCGACGGTCTCGTCGATCAGGGAGTGAACGTCGGCGCGGTGTTCTACGGAGCCGATGACCCGACGATGGTGAGCTTCACCTGGACCCTCGTCTCGGGTGACGCGACGCTGTCCGAAGAGAACGTGGGCGACGAGCACGCCGACGTTCAGGTCACCGGGCACTCGGTCGGGGCCGTCATCATTCGCATCGAAGCCGAAGATCACCTCTGCGGAAACGTCGTCTCGGCAGAGCACCGGATCGACTTCTTCGGCGGAGAGGGCACCTCACCCGAAACGGGACTCGTCTCGTACTGGTCCTTCGACGACACCATCACCGACGACGCGGCGATGATGCTCGAGACCGCCAGCGCGTCGGTCGACGATTGGAGCCCGCTCGGAGGCGACCCGACCTACGCTGCGGGCCGCGTCGGTCTCGCGCTCGAGGTAGGAACGGGCGCCGGGGTCGTCACGAATCTCACCGCGCGGAATTCCGAAGATGTCGAGCTCTCCCCCGTCTACACGATCGAGTGCTGGATCCTCCCGACCGATCTCTCGGGCGACTGGCAACGCATTCTGCTGCGTTGGGGAACGAACGGCGCCTCGTACCACTTCGGCATTCGCAACAACAGCGGCTTCGTTCAGGGCGTCAGCCTCTTCCACGGCCAGAGCGACGGCACACAGCCCAACGCGAACGGCGGCACGGTCGTCACGGATCGTTGGCAGCACATCGCGGGCGTCGCCGACGGGGAGATGCTGCGCGTTTACCTCGACGGCGAAGAGGTTGCGGCGACTCCCTACGACGGGACGATCACGCAGGGCCACGGCGAGCCGCTCGGCCTCGCGGACAGCGGCACGGCGTTCAGCGGCATCCAGTACAACGGACGCATCGACGAGCTCGCGATCTGGAACGTCGCGCTGACGCCCGAGGAGATCGCCTCCCACTTCTCTGCGGGCCCCGGAGGCTACGGCTTGACCCTCGGCTGCCAGGAGAACCGCGATTCCGTGAGCATCTCCGGCCCGACGCTCGGCTCGGTCGGACAGGCCGTCGAGCTCACCGCGGAATTCCTCGGCGTCGACCCCGGCGCGACGAGCAACATCGACTGGGAGCTCACAGGAGGGGACGCCTCACTTTCGACGACGCGGGGCCCCGTCACGGAGCTCACGCCGAACGCCGCGGGCCCCATATCCGTTCGCGTTACCGCAGCCGATGATCTCTGCGGCAACGAGGTCACCGCCGAGCATACCGTCACCGTCTTTCCGGGTGACGAGGGCGAATCTCCCGACGCCGGCCTGGTCTCCTACTGGAGCTTCGACGAGGGAACGAACGATCACTCCGATGACTTCGACAGTGACGAAGGTCAGTCCTTCGACGATCTGACCCCGGCGCAAGGCGAAGCGCGCTTCGTCGAGGGCCTTCGGGGCAACGCGCTGGCCATCGGAGTCGAGCCGACCGATCCGCCCTGGCTGACGGCGCCCGACTCCGCCGACGTGAGCCTGCCCGAGACGTACACGATCGAGTGCTGGATCTACCCCACGGAGCTCGCGGCTCCCTGGCAGCGTCTCGTCTTGCGCTGGGATAGCTTCGGTCTCGCCTATCACTTCGGGATCAAGAACAACGGCGGCGACGTCAACGCGGTCAGCCTGTTCCACGCTCAAGCGGACGGGGCGACTCCCAACGCGAACGGTGGCACGGTCGCGCTGAGCCGTTGGCAACACATCGCCGGCGTCGCGGACGGGGAGATGCTGCGCGTCTACCTCGACGGGCAAGAGGTCGCAGCGGTGGCTTACGACGGCACCATCAATGCGGCTGTCGGCGGCGGGATGGGTCTCGGAGACAGCTTCGAGGGCAACTCGGGAATCCAGTACAACGGGCTCGTCGACGAGCTCGCGATCTGGAACGTAGCACTGACGCCCGACGAGCTCCTCTCTCACTACGAGGCGGGGCCGGCGGGCTACGGAATCGGCGGAAGCTGCCAGGAAGCGCCCGACAGCGTCGAGATCACGGGTCCTTCGACAGCCTATCTCGACGAGCCCGCGGTCGAGCTCTCCGCTCCATTCACGGGAGCGGATGACGGCGCCGAAGTCACTTGGTCCTGGGAGATCGTCTCGGGATTCGCCAAGCTCACCGAGAGTTCGGGAGAGACCGTCGGGCTTCTACCACTCAGCGGCAACGAGATCGTCGTCCGTGTCACCGCCGACGACGGTGTCTGTCCCGAACGCGGCGGCGCGACTGCGGAGCTGACGATCTGCACCGAGAGACGTGACGGAGTCGAGATCGTCGGTCCGTCGAACGCCTTGCTCGAGGAGACGGTCACTCTACGTGCGGAGTTCTCCGGTAACGACATTCAGGAAGACGCCGAGTACACGTGGGAGCTCGTCCGTGGCGTCGCCGGTTTCGCCGACAATGACGACGGCACGGTCGCAGTCACCTGCGTCGACGAGGGAGAGATCGTCATCTCCGTCAAGGTAGCCGACGGGGGCTGCGAAGACGAAGCAGCCGCGGAGTTCACGCTCAACTGCGTCGAGGGGATCGTCTTCTCCCGAGGTGACCCCAACGGCGACGGAAACATGGACCTCTCCGACGGCGTCTTCATCCTCAACTTTCTTTTCACGGGTGGCGATGCTCCGGAGTGTACCGAGGCGGCGAACTCCAACGATGACACGAACGTCGACCTCTCCGACGGCGTCTTCATCCTCAACCACCTCTTCACAGGAGGGCCGGCGTCGGCTTCGCCCGGACCACCGAACGTCGGATCACCGTGCGGACGGGACCCGGCCGACTCGGTCAGTGACCTCGGTTGCCTCTCGTACACTCGCTGCCCATAGGTCGGAGACGGGTTCCGAACAGGGGTGCGCTGCGCACGTTTCTGAACCTCTTCGTGGCGGTCCTGGCGGTCTTCGCGTCGTACCTTCTCCGGGTCGTCCCCGCCTTGGCCCTCGTCGCGTGGGCGATCCGTCTGACGAACGACGGACACCCCCTACTCGCAGCAGGCGTCCTCGCGGTCGCGCTCGCGTACGTGCTCTTCGCCGTCTACTGGTTCGTCATACGCCCCCCGGCTCGCTGGCTGAGCTCGCCGCCGAAGCCTCGAGGGAGCTCGGATTCGGTCCGGAGCCCGACGTCGACGCGGTCGGCAGACGGCTCGATCGGCGCGTGGACAACGGCTGGATCTTGGAGGGCGAGCGGTTCCGTTGCGCCTTCGGTCGCTGCCCCACGAACACCTTCCCGGGCTCGGCGATCTACTTCGCTTGGTGGTTCCGCAAGCCGCTGCCCCACGAATTCTCGATGAAGCCCTCGGTGGCCGAGAAGCCGACCTTCGCCGATGTCTTCATCGTCGAGAGCGACACAGGGAATCGGTGGCTCGCGGGCCTCTCCGAGGAGACGAAGACGCGCTTTCGAACGCTCGGCGACTGGCGCTTCTCCCTCGACTCGCGAGGAACTGGGACTCGGCCGACGAGGTCACCCTCGTCTACTACAAGAAGCACACGGGGAAAGCCGGCGCTCTCCTACGCAGACTCCGTCGAGGAAGCGATCGGCTTCGGCTGGATCGACGGTGTCAAACGGAAGATCGACGACGAGCGCTACTCGCATCGTTTCTCCCCGCGTCGCCCTGAAAGCGAGTGGTCGCCGACGAACGTACGTCGCGCCGAAAAGCTGCTCGCCGAAGGCCTCGTCGAGCCTCCGGGGCAAGCGCTCATCGACGAAGGAAAGCGTCGCGGGAAGTGGAAGGCCGCCGCCGAGAAAGCTGCGAAGCCCGTTCCCGACTTGCCCGAAGAGCTCGCCGTCGCGCTTCGCAAGAACCAGCGTGCCGCGAAGGGCTTCGACGCGCTGACGCCGGCGTGCCAGAGACAGTACATTCTCTGGATCGCCGACGCCAAGCGCACCGAGACGCGCGAGAAGCGTGCCAAGGAAGCCACCAAGCTTCTCGCCGAGGGCAAGAAGCTGTAGCTCTCTACTTCTTCCGCACGCAGATCAGCTTGCGGTTCGTGCGCACGAAGATGTCACCGTGGGCAGCCACGGCCGACGAACGCACGGGATACTCGCGCGTCGCGTCCGTCTTGTTCGTAGCGAGAAGCTCACCGGTCTTGGCGTCATGAACGTCGACCTCGCCGTGGAAGTTGATGATCCAAATCTTGCCGTCGGCGATCGTCGGAGAGGCCTCGTACTTGCTGCGCCCCTGCGTCCGCACCGACCACTTGGTTTTGCCCGTCAGCGGGTCGACGCGAGCGAGGTTCTTGCGGACGTCACTGAGAACGAAGAAGTCGCCATCGTAGAACGCGGGCGTCGGGACGTCGGAGCTCAGCTCGCGCGTCTCCTTGCTGATCCAAGCGATCGAATCGTCGCTGAGCTTGCCCTTGCCGGGCTTGATAGCGTAGATCGGATCGCGCTTCGGCGCGCAGACGAGGACGATGCCCTTTCCGATGATCGGCGAAGGAACGTGTCGCCAGTGACCGACGCGATCGTGGTTCCAGGTGCCCCAACGCCAAAGCTCGGCGCCGGTCGCGGGGTCGTGGCCGGTCAGGTCGTCACCACCGATGACGAGGAGCTGATCCTTGCCGTCGACCTTCGCGATCACGGGCGTCGTGAACGCCTCGCGCGACTCGGCACGCGCCTGACTCGAGCGACCGACCTTCCAGATCTGCTTGCCCGTCTTCGGATCGAGCGCGAGAAGGTACGACTCGTTCTTCTTGTCCTTGAAGCCACGCCCGTCGACGGGCGTGTCGCGCTGGAGGACCTGCATGTACAGCTTGCCGCCGTGGATAATCGGACTCGTCGAGAAGGTCCAACCGAAAGCGAACTCGCCGTAGTCCTTCGCCATCTCGCGGCGCCAGAGCTGCTTTCCCGCATAGTCGAAGGTGACGAGCGTGCCCGTGCCGTAAAAGAACACGGCGTGCTCCCCGTCGGCCACGGGCGAGTTCGACGCGTAGTTGCTGCGCGTGTCCCGCTGAAGGCCGTCGGAGATGTGCTTCTCCCAGAGCTTCTTGCCGCTCTTACGGTCGAAGGCCATCGCGAGCATCGACTTCTTGTCGGCGTTCGAGCTCGAGATGAAGATGTGGTCGCCCGAGACGATCGGCGTCGCGGCACTCGGGCCGGGCAGCTCGGCGGTCCAGACGATCTTGCCGTCCTTGCTCCAGTCGACCGGAAGATTCTTCTCATCGGTCGTGCCATTCGAGTTCGGACCACGGAACTGACGCCAGTCTCCCGCGAGAGCAGCGGACTGCGTCAATACGAAACAGAGAAGACAGGACAGGCAAAAGAGTCTCTTCATCTCGACGAACTCCTCGATTCAGGATTTCTTGTTCGGGGAACGGGATTCGATCAGGATCCGCGCTCCGGCGGTCCAAGTCAACGAGCGGGATCCCGCTCACGTATCTTCGGTCTTGCTCTCCCCGGTGTCGAAGACGCGCCGAAAGTACGCGTCGTCCTCCGCAGGAGGCTCCTCGTCGATCTCGATTCCGGCGAGGTGCTGTGCGAGCCGCTTCTTGTACTCGAGCTGCATCTGACGCGCGATCTGAATCCTCTGCGCTTGCGGGGACCCGGCCCCGTGCATCGACTCGGTGAGGTATCCGACCGCGTTTCGACCGAGCGTCATGTTCTCGATCAGCCGCAGGATCTTCCAGCGGTCCTCGACCGCGACGTCATCGCGCGTCTTGAGAAACTTGCGCAAGAGATGCCCGACCTCGGAAGAGGCGAGGTCCTTCGCCGAGGGCAGTGTCGCGACGAGCCCGCCGGCGAGATCCTGCGCGAGGCGGCCGAGCTCGTACGGCAGCTTCGTGACGTGATGCTTGCACACGTTTGCGAGCATGTCGTCGTTGAGGTAGCAGCCCGACTTCGTCCTCCACCCTTGCTGCGACGACGCGATGCCCGTCCCGTAGATCGTCTCGTTGAGATGCGTCATCTCGACGAGCTTGTCGCGAATATGCGATACATTCGGCACGCCGTTGTGCTCTGCGACAGCCGCGGCCGCGCCGATGAGAACGTCGCCGACGCCGCTCTTGCAGACGTAGCTCCGTCGGTGGTAGCACGTGAAGCGCTCGACGAGCATCGAGGCGAACTCGGTCTCGCCGTTCATGAAGATTCGCTCGTGCGGGATGAACACGTCGTCGAAGACGACGAGCGCCTCCTGCCCGGAGTAGTTCGGGTTGCCTTGGTCGAGCGACTCGTCCTCGAGGCTGCGCGTGTCGCACGACTGCCGGCCGTAGATGAAGGTGATTCCGGGCGAGTCGACGGGCAGCGCTCCGACGATCGCATAGTCGCGATCTTCCGCGCCGAGCCGCATCGTCGGCATCACGATCATCCAGTGCGAGTTGATACAGCCCGTCTGGTGCGCCTTGGCCCCACGGATCACGACGCCGTCGTCGCGACGCTCGACCACGTGCAGAAAGAGATCGGGATCGCTCTGCTGGTGCGGTGCCTTGCTGCGATCGCCCTTCGGATCGGTCATCGCTCCGCCGATCACGAAGTTTCGCTCCTGGACGAAACGCACGAACTCTTCGAGCCGAGCGTGGTAGCTCGTCCCGAGGGCCTCGTCGATCTCGTACGTCACCGAGTGGAGCGAGTTGATCGCGTCCATGCCGACGCAGCGCTGAAAACACGTTCCAGTCAGCTGTCCGAGCTTGCGCTGCATCTTGTTCTGAAGAACGAGATCCTGCGAGCTCTGTGCCACGTGGAGGAAGCGGTTGACGCGCTCTCCGGTCATCGGCGAGAGCGTCGTCGCGAGCTCGGGCTCGCGCTCCGCGAGCGCGTACGTCTCGGCGACCGCGTTGATCGACGGCCGGATGATCGCATGGTCGACGGGCTCGTCGACGCGCTCCCCGAGAAGGTAAACCTCGAGGTCTCGACCACGAAGGCTCTCGATGTACTCGTCGGCGCCACGAATCGGGCGAGGCTTCTCGTTCGTATCGGTCACAGGTCCATCACGGCCTCGATGTCCGGCTCCAGTTCCATCGGCTTTTGCGCGAGCGAGATCCCGAAGAAGAGCGTGAGCGAGAGGAGCAAGGCGACAGCCCCTTCATGGATGCCGTGAGGGAATTTGTACTCGGTGAACCTCACCACGAGGTTGACGACGAGCGAGCTCGCCATCGCGACATTCGCCGCGAGAGCCGTCCCGCGCTTCCAGTTGAGCCCGATCGCGACGGTCGGCACGAGCGCCGCAGCGAAGGTCCCCCAGGCCGACGCGCCGAGGATCGCGACGAACTCGCCCGAGTACACGGCGAAGAGCGCCGCGAGCACGGAGATCGCCAACGTCGCGACGCGCGCCCAGAAGAGCTCGTTCTCGAGCGGACGACGCAGGATCGACTTGGGAATATCGTGGACGAGCGCGGCCGCACCGATATTCAGAAAGGCGTCCGCTGTCGACATGATCGCGGCAAAAAGCCCTGCGAAGACGACGCCCGCCAGGAAGGGGTTCGCGTAGGTCTGGAGAAACTGGGGCGCGGCCTCATCCGCCTTCCCGAGCGCCGAGGACGGATCCTGCAGGACAAGCGCTCGCATCACGAGCCCGACGCCGATCCAGAGCAGTGCCGCGATCGTATACCCGACCATCGTCAGCGGCAGGATACGCTTCGCGTCGTCGACCGACCGCGTCATCATCATCTTCGTGACGAGGTGCGGCTGCCCCGCTCCACCGACGGCGAAGACGAAGAACCAGCTGAGGCAGCCGAAGATGCCGAAGGTCCCCCACGGCGAGATCGACTCGGGATCGTCGCGATAGAGCGTCTCGCTGACACCTGTCATGCCACCGTCGACCGCGCCGAGCGCCGCCCAGAAGACGAGCAGCGCTGCGACGAGCATGAACGCGCCTTGGACCATGTCGGTGTAGACGCCCGCGATGATACCGCCCGTCGCGCAGTAGAAGACGAGCACGGCACAGGAAATCACGACGGCCGTCGCGAGCGAGATCTCCGAGAGCTCCGGATGGTCACGAACGAGCTCGACGAGGACGGTCGCCATCGCCTTGATCTGCACAGCGAGATAGCCGATCACACCGAGCAGGATCGCGAGCCCGGAAAGAAAGCGGCTCGTCTCGCTACGGTAGCGGGCGGCGATCGCGTCGGGCAGAGACACGGTGTCGCGCAGCTCGCTGATGAGCCGCAGACGCTTCGACAGGAGGAAAAACGAGAAGCAGTAGCCGACCATCGCCGAGACGACGATCCAGATCGACGCCATGCCCATGCGATAGACGAGTCCGGGGCCTCCGACAAAACCGAAGCCGCTCATCGTGCTCGAGAAGACCGCGCAGCCGGTCACGAGGATCCCGAGCTTACGTCCGGCCATGAAGAAGTCCGACGAGGATTTCGTGCGGCGCATCGCCCAGATGCCGACCGAGATGCATCCGACGAGGTAGACTCCGATACAGACAAAGGTGACGTTCGCGCGGAAGAGATCCATCAGGCCCCTCCCTCACGATTCTCGAGGAGTCGCTCGAACTTTTCGCGGGACTCGTCGGGGTAGTACCAGGTGCGGAAGCTCTTGGCGAAGATCAGCACGTAGACGATCGGGAAGAGCCAAATGCCGTAGACGAGCCAAGCGGAAGCCACGGGGAATCCGAGAAAGAGTGCCGGCGAATCGACTCCCTCATCGACGCCGACGAGGAAGCTGCGGTACGACGTGAAGAGCAGCGTTACAATGACGAGCGAGAGGACGATGCCGCCGACAAGCCAAGCGCGCACCGGATCGCGCGCACCGGTGTCATCCTTGCCGTTCCGCCGCATCCCGAGGCACAATCCAGCCCCCAGGAAGACCATTTGCAGAACGAGAAAACACCATCCCGGCACGGTGAGGCTCTCGTGACGCTTCGCACCGTCTCCCCCGACGAGCATCTCGCGAATCGATGCGTGCGGCTTGCCACTCCCGACGACGCGCTCGGTCACCTCGCCGTCCGTCGACCGAACCTCCTCTCGCAGCGGCTCGATCCAGCTCGCCCACAGGAGCACGCCACACATGCCGAGGAGCGACAGGAAGATCACTCCTGCGTAAGCATCAAGTTTTCTGTTCATGAGCCGTCTCTCTCGCCAAGCCGATTCGGCATTGTACGGGGAAGGGGTCCTCGTGGAAACGGCTGACCGAAGACTCCCGCGCGTGCGATCGAACGACCTCGCCGAGCCCTGCGCCGTTATCGAGGAAGACGTTCGGCGCGGGCGTATTCCGGGAGCTGTCGCTCTCGTCGCGCGCGGAGGCGAGGTTCGACTCGCCGAGGCGTTCGGGCACGCCGACCTCGCCGCGAATCGTCCGATGAGCCTCGATACGATCTTCCGGATCTACTCGATGACGAAGCCGATGGCGACTGCCGCCCTCCTTCGTCTCGTCGAGGTCCTCACGGAGCGTCCCTTCGACGAGGGGATACGCGCCGAGATTCTCGATCCGCTCGAGATGGACGACACGCGTTTCGCTGTCGACGTGCGCGATCGCTCTCGCCTGGCGAAACTCTACCAGCTCGACGACGATCGTCGCCTGATCCCGCAGGAGGAGCGCCTCTCGCATCGATATCTCGAGTCGCCGCGGCTCCTGTCGGGTGGCGGTGGCCTCGTCTCGACGGCACGCGACTGCTTCCGCTTCGCGGAAATGATCGCGAACGGTGGAGAGCTCGACGGGGTACGCGTCTTGCGCCCCGAGTCGGTCGACGAGATGCTCCGCGATCAGCTGACCGAGATCCCGAGAGGTCGCAGCACGCGCGGGTACAGCTTCGGGCTCGGCTTCGCGATCGCGACCGATCCTACGCTCACGGAAACCGCGCTCGGCGAGGCGTACTGGTCCGGCCTCGCAGGGACGCAATTCTGGATCGACCGCCGCCGTTCGCTCGTGGGCGTATACCTCGTGCAGATCCTGCCCCACTACGGACTGAGCTTCGCCCGCGACTTCAAGCGCTCCGTGTACCGCGCGCTCGATCTCAACCGAGCTTCTTGAATCGCTTCGAGCGGTTCGAAAGATGCTCACCGGGATCGCCGGGCAAGGGTTTCCCCGCGCGAAGATCCCGAAATCCCTCGCGGTACCCTGAGCCATCGCCACGAACGTAGTAGACGGGCTTTCCGTGCACCTCGAGGTCGACTTTCGTCGTCGACGCGTCGGCGAGTCGGATCGTGTACGCGGAGCGCCATCGCGAGCTGCGGTTCTGCTCGCTCGAGTGGATCAGATACGAATCGTGAATCGAGAAGTCGCCGGCTCGGAGCTCGACGTCGAGCGCACGCTCCGCGGCAGCCTCGTCGACCTCGACCCGCACGCCGAGCAGGTCCTGCCCTTCGGTACGAATCATGTCGAGCTCCGGGTAGCCCTCGTGCGTGCTCGGCAAGAACCTCATGCAGCCGTTTTCGGTGTCGACATCGTCGAAGGCGAGCCAGATCGTCACGACGTCCGTCCCGTTCACGCCGGGCCAGTACGTGTTGTCCTGATGCCAAGCGACCGAGAGACCGTCCTCCGGCGGCTTGACGAGGAGGTGAGAGCTCAGGACGAGCAGCTCGCTCGATCCGAGCACCGCCGTCACGGCGTCCAGCAGATTCTCGTTCCGGCAGAGCTCGAGCCAGTCGCGCCAGTCCGCGGCGTGGATCTGCGGCTCGACGAGCGACTCGGGCCGGCGGCCCTCCTCGAGGACTGCGATTTGCGCGTCGATCGAGGCACGGTAGCTCGCGATGAGGTCGGTGGGCAGGCGATCACGAAAGACGCAGTAGCCGAGCTCGCGAAAGCGACTCGGAGTTTCGTTGAGCGAAGAGGGCATCTCGGTCTACAAGGGGGAGGAGAATCGACGGTGCGACGGACTGATAATATCCGCCTGACCGATTCAGGGAATCCAGTATTCCTGCCGGAGCCTCGAGGTCGAAGACGAAAAGAAGAACTCCCTCGCGAGACCACTCGATGACCGAAGCGAAGAAACCGCCCGAAGGCCTGCCCCCGAATCCTTACAACCCGCACGCCTGGATCGTCGGCGAGCCCGAGATAGGCGACGGCTGCTGGATCGGCGCCTTCACGCTCATCGACGGATCGGGCGGACTGACCATCGGCAAGGGCTGCGACGTCTCGTCGGGAGCGCAGATCCTGACGCACTCGAGCGCGCGCCGGACAGTATCGGAGCGTCGCTACTCCGAGGTCGACCGGCGACCGACCGTCGTCGAGGACCACGTCTTCATCGGCACGAACGCCGTGATCCTCATGGGCGCACGCGTCGGCCATCATTCGATCGTCGGCGCCGGTGCCGTCGTGCCAGAAGGCATGGAGGTGCCGCCTTACTCGCTCGTCGTCGGCGTGCCGGCCCGTGTCGTGCGCGATATACGCGACGACATCGAGACTTGGGTCGAGAACGCGAAGACCGAGAACGCGTGAATCAGAAATCGCGCGTGTAGCCAGCCGTCCAGCCGCCGTCGACCGTCAACACGTGCCCCGTCATGTAGCTGTTCTCCGGTGCGGCAAGGAAGAGTACAGCCACGGCAATCTCGTCGGTCGTCGCGGGCCGCGCGAGCGGCACATGATCGAGCATGCGCTGCACGTTCTCGTGAAACTTCCCGCCCTCGCCGTAGAAGAGCTTCTTAGTGCCCTCGGTCATCGTCGAGCCCGGCGCGACGGCGTTGACCAGGATGCCATCCGGTCCGAGCTCGAGAGCCATCGCCTTGGTGAGGTTGACGACGCCCGCCTTCGCGGCAACGAACGGGCACTGCAACCGCAGCGGCACGAGACCGGCGATCGAGGAGATGTTGACGATTCGCCCGCTCCTTGCGGCTTTCATTACCCGCGCTCCTTCGCGACTGACGAGGTAAAGTCCGCGGAGGTCGACGTCGATGATGCGATCCCACTCCTCGATCGGAAACTCGTCGATCGTCACGCGATGGGCGAGCGTGTTGACTCCCGCGTTGTTGACGAGGATGTCGAGCCGGCCATCGTCACGCACAACGCCGTCGATGACCTCGCGAACCTGCGCCTCGTTCGTCACATCGAGCTCGCGCGACGTCGCGAGATCGCCTCCCGGAGAGCCACTCGCTGCGCCCGCCGCCCCCGCACCGTCGACGTCCGTGTAGTAGACGCGTGCGCCGTTCGAGACCAGTCGATTCGCAATCGCCTTCCCGATGCCGCGGGCGGCTCCCGTGACGAGCGCCACCTTGCGTGAGAGATCGATATTCATGAGACATCCTCCGGGAATCGAAGACTCGGCTGCTCGATGCCACGGCGGATGCTGTCGAGGAACCGAGCCGCGGGCGCGCCGTCGATCGCGCGATGGTCGAAGGTCAAGCTGAGAGCGAGGACCTTCCCAGCCACGACCGCTCCGTCGCGAACGACGGGCTCGTCGCGGATTCGACCGACACCGAGAATCGCGATCTGCGGTTCTTGGATGATCGGCGTGAACGCGTCGACGCCGAACATTCCGAGATTCGAGATCGTGAAGGTTCCCGTGCCGAGGTCCGAGATGCGCAGTTTTCCCGCACGCGCGCGCTCGACAGCGTCTCGAGTCTCGCGCAAAATCGTACAGAGCCCCCCCTCGTCGGCGTTCTGCACGACGGGCGCGAGAAGCTTGTCGTGCGCGTCGACCGCGATGCCGATGTGGACACCGTCTTGAAGGGCGACGTCACCCTTCGTCCAATGCGCGTTGACCGCGGGATGAGCACGGAGCGCTCCCCCGACGATCCCGACGAGGAAATCGGTGTAGCCCGGCGACTCCTCCGCCACAGCCCGAGATCGGGCCCGAGCGACCGCGTCGACGATGGCTTC
>CAYZGY010000104.1:11148-14612 GCA_964478085.1 uncultured Planctomycetia bacterium | reverse complement strand
GAGTTCTTCGACGCATCGGGGGGTTCCCTGGCCGCCACGTCCCGAGCCGCTGCAGCGGAAACAGGCCTGATCATTCAAGAGCGAGGAGCGAAGCGCGAAATAAAATCGAGATTCCGTTGCGCCCCCTGGGCGTCGATTGCGGGGAGTCGGATGAGGCCGGATAGGTGAAGACGATCTTGTTCGGGTCGCCGTCGTCGAATGGGGAGGAATGGGTCGTGGCCGCCCCTCCGATGCAGAGGGTCGGTATGAGCGCGCGAGGGATCACGGGCCGCGTGCTGAACAGCTCGACTTCGACGACTCGGTTCCCGGCCTCGTCCACGAGATGCTCAATGCGGACGACTTCATTTCTCTCGCGCTCCGGTGGGCAAGGCGGGTAGCGGTCGCAGTCGATCGTGTCGAGGTCGACCGGCTTGCCACAGTCCTCGAACGGAGGCGCGGGAGGCGCGCCGCTTCCGAAGAGAAACGTCAGCTCGGCGATCGCATCGGTCAGCTCGATCGTGCCGTTGTTCTCGAAGTCGTGAGCTTCGAGGCACGTCGTCTCGAAGCCGCCGTCGAAAAGGTAGAGCAGATTCGCGATGGGGTCGGAGATGTCGACCCGGCCGTCAGCGTTGACGTCGCCGCGTCGCAGCTGCACGCCGAGCGGATTCACCTTCGGCGGGCCGAACACGTCGGTCACCTCGTCACGCGTGACACCACCCGTGAGGGTGCAGGTGTCGGTGCGCGTCACATCCGACGCCGAGCGTGCAAAGATGACCAGCTCCTCGCCTTCGACGAACCGGTATCCGCAGGACGCGGAGTTGTCCCCCGTGACGACGCGCACGAGCGAGCGCGCTCGGAGCTCGCCTTTCCAGATCTCGAGCCACTCGACGAAGGCGTGTACCTCGAATTCGGCGTGCCGGACGGCGAGACGAGCAGGAGAGCGACCGGCGGGGGAATTCTCATGGCGTGCGTCCGTCAGGGTTTCGGGGATCGCCCTGCGATTCTATGGCGGTCGCCGGCGTGCAGCCATGAAGGACCCGAACGGACGTCAGAAACCGTTCAATCTTCGCAGGCGAGCGATAGAATAGATCGGCGGTCTCCGATCAGCGTCTGTCGAGGAACAGGTAAGAGCCGATGCGATCGCGTCGCGCGACGATTTTGGTCATCTCAGGAATCTTCTTGGCTGTCGTTCACTTTGCCGTCGTCAGCAGCGGCGTGGCGATGGCGTCGTCGAAGATATCCCCGGAGATCGGCTTTCACGAGTCTCTCAAGCAAGAGCGGCTCGAGGCAGCGCGCCTCGAGGGAGAACGCGAGACGCTCGACCCGCTGCGACCCTCTCGATCGACGAGATTCGGGTTTGTTGCGGGCGAGCCGGAGATCGAGCGCTGCGCGATCTACGTGACGCGCCGGCTCGACGACTCGGAAATCGACGAATTCGCCGCGCGTGGCATCGAGGTGAGCTCCTGGGCTTGGGTTCCTCCCGTGGCCGGTCGTCGCGAAATCGGGCGTCACGAGTACGGTTTCCACCTGGCGCGCATTCCGTACGCGCGTCTTCACGAGCTGGATTCGGACGCTCGCATCGTACGCGTCGTGTCGACGGAGCGGCTCGCGTTCGCGTCCAATCATCGAACGGGCGAGAGGATTCGCTCGCACGACGTGCACCTCGCGCAGGGAATCCCGCGTCGCACGGGGGCGGGCGTGCTCATCGGAATCATCGATGTCGATCTCGACGTCGAGCATCCCGATCTGCCCGAGCCGATCGAGACCTTCGACATCACGACCGGAGACTCGCCGGCCTCGTGGAGCACGGAGGTCGACTCGCCGCACTCGACGGGTCACGGAACTCACGTCAGCGGCATCGCGCTCGGACGCGGCGTCGCGTCGAACGGTCGCCTTCGGGGCGTGGCGCCTTCGGCCGATCTCGCCTTCTACAAGGTCTACTCCGACGAGCACGGCGATGTCTCGACCGACGCGTTGATCCGTGCCGTCATTCGCGCGACCGAGGCCGGCTGCGATGTTCTCAATGTCAGCCTTGGCGTCATCTCGACCTTCCTCGACGGAGGCGGCCCGCTCTGCCAGTCCGTCGACGCGGGGAGCTCGCGAGGCATGGTGACCTGTGCTGCGGCGGGAAACCTCGCGGCGGAAGGCATTCACGCTTTCGTGGAGATCGAGCCGGGTGGAACCGTCGAGATCGAGATCGAGCGCGTCCTCTCGTTCAATCGGCCGTTCGAAGCGCTCCTGCAGCTCGTGTGGCGAGACGGGCCGTCGCAGCGGGCGATCGGAGTCGAGCCCGCGGATCCGGACCAGCCGCTCGAGGTCGAGCCGGTCTTCCGTGATACGGGGCCGCGCGGTACGCGAGCCGCGTCCTTCGTCGTTCGCGAAACCGAGACAGATCCGAAACGTCGAATCTATCGAGTGCGCTTGAGGAGCGTCGACCGGCGCGGGCCGGCGCGCGTCCACGTGTACCTTCACCGCAGCGAGCCGGCACGCCTCCTTCCCTCGACCTCAGATTTCACGATGACCGCACCGGCCATCGCCGATACCGTGATCGGCGTGGGCAATTGGGAGATCGCGTCCGAAGATGACGAGTTCGACGACCGCGTCCACTTCGCGAGCAGCGCGGGGCCGCGACTCGACGGCCTGCCGAAGCCCGAAGTATTGGCGCCGGGCACGTCGATCGTCTCCTGCGCCGGTATCTCGGAAGAAGCCGAAGAGGAGCTCTACTCGGTGAAGACCGGCACGAGCATGTCGTCGCCGGCTGTGGCTGGTGCCGTGGCGCTGCTTCTCGAGGCAGAGCCGCATCTCGCTCCGTACGAGGTCAGCACGCTCCTGCGTCTCGGAGCCGATCGAGTAGGTGCCGCAGATTCCCGACACGGCTACGGAGTCATCGACTGCGTCGAGTCTTTGCTCCTGCTCGCACGAGGTGTGCCGACGGGTTGCGATCCGAACGCAGCCGTGTTTCAAGACTGCGACGGCGATCGACTTCCTGATCACTGTCAAATTGCCGCCATCGCCGCGCTCGACGGAAACGAAAACGGCATGCTCGACGACTGCGAGGTCTTCTTTCACCGTGGCGACGGGAACGACGATGGCAATCTCGATATCTCTGACAGTCTCTACATCATCCGATACCTCTTCATCGGCGGTGACGCACCCGACTGTCTCGAGACCGGCGACGCCAACGACGACGGCAAGATCGACCTCTCCGACGCCGTCTCGATTCTCGTGAGCCTCTTTCTCGGCTTCGACTACGAGCTTCCCTTTCCCGGCCCGCCGCCGCATCCCTGCAACGCGAACACGACGTCGGAGAGCTTCCTCGGTTGCGAGACGTACGGATCCTGCTGAGCTACTCGTGCTGCCAGTAGGTCCTGATCAAGTAGCTTGTGTCCTTCCCGTGTTTCCGCCAGTCCTCGTATTCCGCTCTCGAGCGAAACGGTGGGAAGTGGTGCAGGCTGAGCTTCTGTGAGGTCTGCTTCAGGGGAGCA
>CAYZGY010000104.1:0-11138 GCA_964478085.1 uncultured Planctomycetia bacterium | reverse complement strand
GGCTTCGCGGGGAGGTGTCGGGCCATCTCGGTCTTGATCGCCTGGAGCTTCGGATCGCCCGCGAGGTTGGTCCACTCTTCGGGGTCCGTATCGTGATCGTAGAGCTCTTCGCTGCCGTCGATCAGGCGGGTGTAGCGCCAGCGTTCGGTGCGAATCGAGAACTCATCGAAGTCGTAGGAGGAGATCGCCGGATAGCTCCATTCGGTCTCGGGATCGCGCAGGAGAGGAGCGAGGCTGCGGCCGTCGATGCCTTTGCGGGGTGGCAAGCCACAGAGATCGAGGATGGTCGGATACATGTCCTGGAGGGAGACGACTCGCTCACAGCTCTCTCCCGATCGGGCTCCCCCGGGCAGTCCCGGCGTGCCCGGCGGCGCTTTGATCATCAGGACGGTGCGAAGGACGTTGTCCCAGAGAGCGAACTTGCGCCAGTGCTCCTTCTCGCCGAGCTGCCAGCCGTGATCGGACCAGAGCACGACGATCGTGTTGTCGCGGTGGGGGCTACTCTCGAGAGCATCGAGGAGTCTGCCGAGCATCGCGTCGGCGAAGGCGATGGAAGCCAGGTAGCCCTGAACGGCCTGCTTCCACTGCCCGGCGTCGAGCACGTGCTCGTGGTATCCGCCACCCCGACTGGCGATGTCCTTGGCACGGTCGCTCAGGTCGTCCAGATCTCCAGCCAGGACTTTGGGAAGCTGGATCGACTCGAGCGGAAACAGGTCGAAGTACTTCTTCGGCGCGTACCACGGCAGGTGCGGGCGGTAGATGCCACACGCGAGGAAGAACGGCTTCTCGTGCTCCTTCGCGAGTTGGCCAGCGATGTACTCGACGCTCTTGTAGTCTCCCATCTCCCGATCGTCGATATCGAGGGGGGCCCAGTCGAACATCCGATACATGTTCTTGAAGGAGGGCATGTTGACGGTCTTCGACGGGTGAGGAAGAAATTCGTCCGGCATGTTCTTCTCTTGGGACGGCCAGTAGTCGTCCCAGCACGACGGATCGACCATGTGGTAGTGATAGATCTTTCCCGCTCCCACCGAATAGTAGCCGTGATCGCGCAAGTACTTCCCGAGCGATGTGTATTCGGTGATGACCTCGCGCCAGTCCTGGTAGTTCGAGTAGACGCCGGAGGTGTGCGGAGCCAGGCCGGTCATGATGGAGGTGCGGGAGGGATTGCAGCCAGGGCTGGTGCAGTACGCGCGCGTGAAGTTGACCGACTGGCGAGCGAAGCGGGTGAGGTTCGGGGTGCGAGCTTGCGGATGACCGCCGAGAGGCTCGACCCAGTCGTTCAGGTCATCGAGGGAGATGAAGAGGACGTTGGGCTTCGCGTGAGCGCGATTTCTGTCGACGTCTCTGTTGCCCGCTCGGCCGTCGTTCTGTCGAAGAGTCTCCGGCTCCTGTCGGCACGAGACCAGGATCAGCAGCGCCCCGCAGGCCAACAGGATTCGATCGACGATTCGGTGCTCTCTTCTCTTCATGACCCATCTTCTCTCTTTCAGCTTACGGCGTTCAGGGACCGACGTCTCCACGGGCGTAGACGTGCCGGGGCCCTTCCGAGATCTCGAGACCCGACGCGCGCCAGATCGTTCCTCCGGGAACTCCGGGAAGGCCGGGAAGGCCGGGAAGGCCGAGTCCGCCGACGTCGATGCCCGGGAGTTCGAATTCTGCCAGCGCGCTGCCGGCTACATCGGCGAAGAGCTCGGGCGAATCGGCCGGTTGGACACCGAATCGACTTCTTCAACGGGCTGCAAGACCCGAGGATCATTCTACGATTGGCTCGGCTCCGATGCTCTCGCGAATCGTGCTTCTCGCGCAGGGCGGTGACCGCACCCTTGCTCTTCGTCGTCGCGTTCATCGCTTGCGTGACCTCGCCCGTACGATCCTGGTCCGTCGAGCAGGAGAATCAGGAGCGGGTCGCGAAGCGATTGCTCGGGCTGTCGAACGTGAATCCGCGGCTCGATCTCGAACGTGAATCCGCGGCTCGATCTCGAACGTGTCGAGCACGAGGCTTCGAAGAGCGTCATCGTTCAAGGCTTCTTTTCTGTGCCCGAGAATCGCGAGACGGGGAAGGGACGCAAGATTCGGATCGGCCCGATAGTTCTGCCCGCTCGCAGCGCTGATCCTTCGCCCGACCCTGTCTTCATCCTGCACGGAGGTCCCGGCGCTCCTGCCACGAAGTTCTTTCGCGCACAGGTGAACCGGTGGATTCGAGAGAAGCGGGACGTCGTCCTCATCGATCAGCGCGGGACGGGAAGCTCCAACCGGCTTCATGTCCCGATGCCGGGAAGCAACGATGATCTGCAGGGATACTTCGAGAACTACTTCCAGCCAGAGCGATTTCGGGCGGCCCTTCCTCGATTGCAACGGCGCGCCGACTTGAAGCAGTACACGACCGACAACTCGGTCGATGACTTCGACGAGATTCGCGCTGCTCTCGGCTACGAGAAGATCGATCTTCGCGGAGGCAGCTACGGGACTCGGGCGGCGTTCGTCTACTTGCGACGCCATCCGGATTCCATCCGAACCGCGACGCTTCAGGGGATTCAGCCGATCTCGTATCGAAATCCGCTTCCCCATGCTCGAAGCGCGCAGAACGCGCTCGATCTGATCTTCGAGGAGATTCGATCGAACGCGTGATACCCCGCGGTGTTTCCCGACATCGAGAAGAAGCTCCAAGAGACGCTCGACCGCTTGGCGAAGGAGCCCGTGCGAGTTCCGGTCAAGCATCCCGAGACGGGCGAGACTCGAGAGATTACTCTCGATCGCAACGCATTCGCACTCAGATGTCCGTCGCCGCTGTCTGGCCGCACGGCCGAGTGGCTGAAGACTTCGGCGAACCGGTGAAGGTCGACGTTCCGGTTCTCTTGCTCTCGGGTACTCACGATCCATCAACGACACCCGAGTGGGGCGAGGAGGCAGCGAGCCATCTTCCAAACGGTCTGCACGTGGTCGTCCCCGGTGGGCACGGAGTCTTCGGGCCGGAGGTGAGGCGTCTCGAGCGAGAGTTCCTCGAGCGAGAGTTCCTCGAGCGAGAGTTCCTCGAGCGAGAGTTCCTCGAGCAGGGATCCGTGAAGAAGCTCGACCTTATCGAGGTGAAGCGACTGAAGCGTCCCGCTCTCGTGTTGCCGTGATCCGGTCTTGTCGGCGGGAGGGGGATTCAGCGGTTGAACGAGAATTCCGTCGAGTTGAGCAGTCCCCAGAAGACATCCTCGTACGCGGAGTCCTTGATTTCTGCAGACTCGATGAGCTCGCTCAAGGCCGTGAGCTCCTCAGTGGTCGGCTTGCGGCCTAGCGTCAGGATGAAGAGCTCCTCGATCACATGCTTCGTGCCGAGGTCGGCGCTCTCGAGTGCTTTCAGCTTGCTGCTCTGAGACGCGACTCGAGGTGAAACCGTATCGCCGACCGAAAGGTGAAGGGCCTGTGACAGGGTGGGCTCACTCTTTGTTTCGCAAGCGCAGATGGTAGAACGGCCCGATCGCCCGAAGGTCTTGAAGAACTCGTCGCCGAAGTGGGGGCCCTTTGTGTCGCCCGACACGCGAGGATACACATCGATGGCTCGAGTCCCTTCGGGGAATCCGCTGAAGCGACGAGGGACGCCGGTGACCGCGACGACCGAGTCCAGCAGCACGTCTGCTCGCAGACGCCGAAGCTTCGCGTGGGAGAACTGGCGCTCATCCCTTCGGTTCGACGGAGTCGGTTTCGAGCTCAGTTGGTAGACGCGTGAGTGGCAGATATCGCGGACGAGACTTCGCAACTGGAAGCCGGATTCGACGAGACGCTCCGAGAGCGCGTCCAGCAGTGGCCCGTTCGAGGGTGGGTTGCTGATCCGCACGTCGTCGACCGGCTCGACGATGCCTCGTCCGAGGAGCTGAGCCCAGACACGATTGGCGAGGTTGCGGCTGAAGAGCTCGTTCTTCGGAGACGTCAGCCAGCGGGCCAGATGTGGACGAGGATCGCCGTCGTGCTCGACGGGCCGTGCAGCGCCCAAGGCGCGCGCCGGCATCGGGCGTTGATCGACGAGGTGCTTGGCCGGCACTGCCGACGTGTCGTAGTAGATGCGTCGTTCGCGCGGCTCGACCCCTCTCTTTCGTTTCACACCTTGGAAGAAGCTGACGAATCCGTAGTAGTCGTCCATCGTCCAACGGTCGAAGGGATGATCGTGACACTCGGCGCACTGTATCTGCACGCCGAGAAAGACTTGCGAAAAGTCGGCGGCGAACGCCTTCGGCTCGAATCGCGGACTGTGGAGCAGCATCGTGTAGAGATTGGCTGGGCCGTTGATGAGGTTGCTCCCGGACGCAGAGACCATCTCGGAAACAAACTCGTTGAGCGGGCGATCGTTTCGCAGCTCGCGGCGTATCCACTCGTAAAATGCGTCGGCTGCCTTGATGTGCGTTCCGATTGGCGCGTAGTTGCCGCCGATGATTCGAAGCTGCTCGGCCCAGATCGACGTCCACAGGTCGGCGAAGGAGTCCTTGGCGAGAAGCTCGTCGATCTTTCGAGAACGTTTGTCCTTACTTCGATCTCGCAGGAAGGCGCGGTACTCTTCGACGGTCGGAGGGAGACCGGAGAGGTCGAGCGTCACGCGCCGCAGGAATGTCTCATCATCGCAGAGCTCCGACGGCGCGATTCGGAGCTTCTCCAGTCGATCGAAGACGAGCTCATCGAGGAAGTTCTCGCGCGGCGGATCGGGCCATGTGAAATCCTCTGCCGGCGGTAGCACGATGACCTCCGCGCCGATCGTGAAGCGGTTGAAGCGGGCGAAGACGTGCGTGTCTCCGTGTCCGTGAGCCTCGACCGCGCCGTTCTCATCGATGCTCGCGACGCCGGTGTTGTTGCTGTGAAAGCGCGCCAGGGAGGTGACGTCTCGCCGGTTTCCATCGTCGGAGAGAGCGGTCACGCGAAGCTCGACCGTTTCGCCCGTTCCATTGAACAATACGCGATTCTGCGACAGCTTTATCGAGACGACCTCGGGGACTTTGCCGTCGTCGTCGGGCGCGCCCGCTTCGATCCAGCGGAGGAGAGTCGCGTAGTATTCGCTCTCTCGGTCGAAGCTTTTGCCTCCCGTGTGAGGCACGGCACCGATGGCTTTCTTGAGGAGAAGGCTCTGGTCGGGAACGGCGAGATTCACCCGACGCCCGATTATCTCTTGCGTGATTCTGAAGTAGTCGCCCCGAGGATCGAAGCCGAATAGCGATAGCCGGAATCCATCCTTGCCGCGAGCCGACCCGTGGCAGGTTCCCGAATTGCAACCCGCTCGGAAAAGCACGGGCATCACGTCACGTCGAAAGCCGGGTTCGTTCGCGAGGAGTGATCCTGTCGTCGCTGTTCCTAATGCTCCGACCGTCAGTACGAGAGCGACGTGCAGCGACTTCATCGTTCGCCCTCCGCCTCCGGCGAGACGCGAGGGTCGATGCGCAGAGTCGCGTTCCCCGTTCGCTGAACAACTTCCTGCCCGCGTGTACGAACCCGGATCTCACACGTAACACCCTTCACCTGGCCGAGGAGGGCATCATCGCCGACGGAGAGTCGAAACGTGAGCGACCGTGATTCTCGCGTGATACGCGTTGCGTCGAGGACGGTCACACCTTTCGGCAGACCCAGGAGCTTCGCTTTCGCGTGGCCTTCGAAGCTCGTGCGATGTCGAAGGCTCCAGACGAGCTCTTTCGTCTCCCCACGCCGGATGCTCGTCGGGAGTGCGGTCAGGTCGACGAAGGGCGGAACCACTTCGAGATCGAGAACGCGGGAAGACACGCGCACGTGGCCCGCTCCCAGGTAGTCCGGGACGTTCTCCGTCGTAGCGCAGGTGGCCGCGATCACGAGAGGCTGCGTGCCGAGTGCAGCGCCGGCGGAAGCCGACAGCTCGATGATTCCTTCGTCGTGGTCTCCGGCCACTTGAAGCGGAGGTGGGGTACCGATCGCGCCAGGCGCAAAGGTGCAGCGCAGCTCGACGTCTCCCGTAAATCCCTGTCGACGGACGATCTTCACCGGGATAGCGAGCGACCCGCCCCGAACGAGGCTGAGCTTCTCCTCGGTGATCTCGATGTCGAACGGAGGAGCGTCCGTGACTCCGAGCACGTATCGATCCGTCCTGACGGCACGCCAAGCATTGCCGCCCGAGTGATTGATGAACGGGACGTTTTGTTGGCAGTGCGACTCGATGGGCGCGTGATCGCTCGCCGCTCTTGCTCGAAGGCTGATGACGGCGCTCGTCGACCGAGCGGACGTGTCGGCAACGAATTGGATCGGCCAGCGATTCGCTTTGGCCGGCACGCGAGTGGTTACCAAGCGCACTCCCTCCGGCAGCCCTTGGGCGACGAGCTCGAAATCCGAGCTCGGCCGGTTCCACTGACCACGAGGCAGACCGAGATTGACCGTCCAACGGCTGCCCCGCGGAATCGCGAGACCCGTGACACGAGTCGACTCGCTCCAGTCGAAGGTTCCGCTTCGCAGCACGGTCTGGACCATCGTTCGGGGCGGCTCGATCTCGACGCGGTAGATGCTCGTCGCGCCGCCGGCTCCGCCGGTGTCCCGAACCTCGAGAAGGTACTCGCCGTCGGCGTCGGGTTCCCAGATGACCGTCGGATCGAGGACTTCGGGTAGTCCGCCGCCACCGTGGCCAGTCATGCCGAAGATATCGTGATCGTGAATGCGTGAGTCCTCCGCTTGGAGGACGGTCGCACCGGCTCGACCGTTTTCGTCGACGCGACGGATTCGGACGAACGCGTCGATCGGCGAGCCGAGCGAGGCTGCGAAGACGCGCACATGGAGCTTCTTGCCCTTCGTGGCTGGGAAGCGATACGTGTCGACGTCACCCCGTCGATCGATGATTCCGTTGAGCGCGGCCGGAAGCTCCGAGACCCTGGTGCTCTCCGAGTCCGCATCCTCGAGGACGTTCGGATAAGGGCTCGATCTCATGCGCAGGCCCGTCGGCGCCTCACCGTAATACGAGAAGTTTCCGCGAGATTCGGGCACGTGCAGATTCTCGACGCTCTCGCCGAGCGGATCGCCGAGAATCCGCGCCCGCAGCGTCGTTCCTGATGGTCCGCCGGCGGGATAGACGGCGAGCGCTCGCTGAAAACTGCCGATATGCGCGCAGTAGACCGTATCGCGCTGCGCGAAGACGGATCGCTTGATCTCTACGTAGGCCACGCCGTCGCGCTCGATCTTGGTCGAGAGCACGGGGTCCTGGATGCGTAGAGAATTGTCGTCATTAGCTGCGAGTGTCCTCCCGTCGGCGTCGACAATTCGCGCAGCGAGGTCGAACTCCGAATCACCGTAGTGATTGTCGGCGATGTGGACGGACTGCACCTCGACCGACAAGCGTTGGCCCGCCTTGACCGCGAGACGATAGACATCGCGGTCACCACGAGCCGAGCCGTCGAGACGTCCGCGAACGGTGATATTCGATGAAACATGTTGCGCCGTCTCTCGCGTGTCGTTGCGCGTCTTTCCCTCGGCCTCGTCGACGACAGGAAAGGGCGACACGTGAAACGTCGCGATGCAGGTCAGCTCGGTCGCGGTCAGTAGCCGAAAGGCGTGCTCGCCCGGCGGGCAGTCCGGGGAGATCTCGAATCTGCAGACGACCTCTTCTTCGATACGTCCCCGATGCATCAGAGAGCGCTTTCTCGGCGGAGTGGGCGACGTTCGAAGGTCGAGCGCGCGGATTCCGGGTCGGAAGAACCGAATCTCTCTCGGATTTTTGAGTGAGACTCCCTGTATCCGCACTTCCACGGTCGTGCCACGCTCTCCGATGCGCGGCCTGACCGACTCGATGTTCTTGGTCATCGGGCCGGCGAGTAGGGAGATCGATAGCGCGAGTACGCTGATCGCGATGGGCACGAACCGTCGTCGCGATCTCATGCGAGCAGCCCCTCGACGAGCTTGCCGCCTTTGATGATCTCGATCGGACGCGTGCCAAATGCGAGCAGCTCCCGATTCGCGTCGATACCGAGTTGGTGATAGATCGTGAACAGGAGATCTTCGAGAGGGAGCCCATCTCGCGCCGGCTCGGCGCCCGTGGCATCGCTCGCTCCGTAGATTCTGTCGCGTGCGAATCCGCCGCCGGCGATGACGTTGGAGTAGCAGCGTGCCCAGTGATCCCGACCGCCGTCCTTATTGACCTTCGGAGTGCGACCGAACTCGGTGGTGACCCAGAAGATCGTGCTCTCGAGGAGGCCACGCTGATCGAGGTCTTCGACCATTCCCGCGATGGCGTGGTCGAGTGCCGGCATCTGATCGAGTGTGTTGGATCTGACGTCGACGTGACAATCCCACGCGCCGTACGTGACCGTGACGAATCGCACGCCGGCCTCGACGAGGCGTCGAGCCACGATGAGTCGCTCCGCGAGCCCCTTCGGGTGATACTTGTTGTCGGGGCCGCGAAGTCCGACGACCTCCTGCCCGTAGAGCTCGAACGTCTTCTTCGTCTCGCCGTCGAGCGTGAATGCGGCCTGCGCTTCCTTCGAGGTCAACAGACCGTAAGCCTGCTGATAGAAACCATCCATCGTCTCGAGAGTCTGCGGCGCTACCTCGAGGCGGCGAAGGCGTCTCTCGATGACATCTCTCGCCGTCAGGCGTCGGTCGAATCGTTCGAGGGAGACAGCGGCGGGGATCGAAAAGTCTCGCACGCGATAGCCGCGCTTTCCTGGATCCGCGTTGAGCTCGAAGGGGCCGTGCTCGCTGCTGAGGAACCCAGTGCCTCCCGAGCTCTGATTCTTGCTCGGAATCGCGATGTAGGGAGGCAGCTTGCCACGCTTGCCGAGCTCGTGGGAGACGACCGAGCCCATCTGCGGGTAGTCGATCACGGCCGTCGGCGTATAGCCCGTGTAGAGATGGTACGTCGCGAGTCCGTGGTCCGGCACACGCCCGACGATGCTTCGCAGGATCGTGATCTTGTCCGCGACGCGTGCCGTCTCGGGGCAACGATCGCCGAGCACGTCGCCCGACTTGGTCTTTGTCACGCCGAAGGGACCGCGGATCTCGATCGGTGCTTCGGGCTTGGGGTCGAACGATTCCTGCTGCTGTAGGCCGCCTCCCAGGTGCAGCTGGATGACGCTGCGAGCCTTTGGGCGCTTTCTGTTCGTCTCAGCCGGCTCTTCGGCCTCGATCCGAAGGGCGTCGCTGAGGGACAAGCCGAGCGCTCCGAGCACGCCGGCACTCAGTACGGACCGACGTGGAAGGGTCCGGAACTCGCGACAGCCTCGGAGCATCGATTCACGGTTTCGTACCATGGTCTACTTCACCTTCAAGAATCGAATCTCTCCCGAGGAGTCTCCGACGATGATTCTGCCGTTGTACGACACCGTGACGGAGATCGGCGTCGCGGCGATGGAAACGGAGCCGGTCGAGGCTCCTTGGACATCCCAAACTCGGACGACTTTGTCCCGTCCCGTCGTGCAGAGTCTTCCGTCGCGAGCGAAGCAGGCCGCCAACACACCGTTCGGCAGCTCACCGTAGACTCCGGTCGGTCGCTTGACAGGATGTGCATTCGACTTCTGGACGGCCGGCCAGCCTTCGGTCACATTCCACCATATCGCGCGACCATCCTCGCCGACCGAAGCGAGCACCTGGCTGTCGCTCCGCCAATCGAGGGCGTGTACGGCTTCGCGATGCTCCGCGAGAGTCAGGAGGAGGCCGCCGGTTCCGCTGCGAGCATCCCAAAGATGGATCTTTCCGGCCCGATCCGCGGAGGCCAGCTTCGTACCGTCCGGACTGAACGCGAGAGCGGTGATCCAGTCGGTGTGCTTGTCGAGACGAAATCGGAGCTTTCCGTCCGCCGTTCCGTAAACTTTCACGGTCCGTCCGGATCCTCCTGAAGCGATCAGCGTTTGATCCGGGCTGACGTCCGCTGCGAGCACGGCATCGACCTCGTCGCCGATTTCCGCGACACGATTTCCCGTTCTGACGTCGAAGAGGACGACTCGTCCCGACTCGACCGGCCGGCCTCCCGCGACGAGCAACAAGGTGCCGTCGAGGCTGAAGCGAATGACGTGGGGGACACCTTCGGGAAACGCGAGACGTCCGAGCTCCTGCTTCGTGTCGGAATGAACCAAGCGCACGTGTTCCTGACCCGCGACGGCCGTCACGGGAGCCCACGGGCTCGAGCCCATCGCGAGGACGGGTAGCGGGCGCTTGACCTTTGGCGTCGTGATCCGGGGGAGAGTTCCCGGCATGGCCGGGGACGAAGGTCTGGAGCCGGCGCCCTCCGCCGGCTGGAATGAGAGATCGCGCTTCTGAGAGAGCGAGCGGCTTCCAGCGGCCTCCTCGCGTAACCCGTCGTCGATCCACTTGCGGATCACGGCGATCGATCCCTTCGGCAGAGCCGGACTCTTCGGCGGCATGCGCGCGTCGGGATCATCGTTCGTGATCGCGCGATAGAGAAGACTCTGCCCGGAGCGCCCGGGGACCACGACCTTGCCCGCGCTCGCTCCCCGCATCAGCGTCGCGTAGCTCTGCAGGTTGAGGTCGGCCTTCTGCCGGTCGTCGCCGTGGCATTGGAAGCAGTGCTTACGAAGGATCGGCTTGACGTGGTCTTCGTAGTTGCGCGGCTTTTTCTCGTCACCGTTCGTTTCGTTTGCGGTGGCGAGAGGGGGCGTGACCACAAGAAGGAAAAGCAGAGCTGATGGACGAAGGTAATCGTTCAAGGCGTCGACCGTTCTCTAAACCTGGTGGTCATCTTCGTTCGAGCACGATCTCTTCGTCAAGAGAGGGGAGGCCACTCATGCCCGTACAACGGACTTCGTTCGCCTACTTCCTGTTCCGCCGTCCCCGGTTTTTTCGGTTCTTCTTCGCGTTCTTCTTGTTCCGCGTTTTTCTCGCGCCCGCCGCTGCCTCGGCCTTCCAGGCCGGTAGCTCTCGGATTCGGTCGTACTCGGGATTCACACACTTGTCGCGCCACCGTTTCAGGCAGGCGAGCAAGGCGGCGTCGGATTCTGGGTACTGGCCCTTGTCGTCCGTATCCTTCATCCATTTCGCGAGCAGCTTACGGTGCGTCTCGAGCGTCTCGCGATGCTGCGGGTCTTTCGCGAGATTGTTGATTTCGTGCGGATCGTTTGCGAGGTCGTAGAGCTCTTCCGCCGGCCTTTCATCGCCGAAAAAGAGCTTCTGAGCCCCGCGCATCTCGCCCGCGGCCATCATGCGAC
>CAYZGY010000103.1:8189-14614 GCA_964478085.1 uncultured Planctomycetia bacterium | reverse complement strand
GGCGCGCTCGTCGACAAGTTCGTCTTCATCGAGACGCTACTCGGGCTCATCGGCGGGACGGCGACTCTCATCGTCTACACGAGCTTCGCGTACATGGTGAGCTATCAGGTCGTTCTCTTCTCGTTCGCATTCGTGATCGGCACGCTCATCGGCCTCGAGATTCCCATCGCGATCCGTATCAACGAGAAGTTCCAGAAGAATCTGCGTGGTAATCTCTCTTCGATTCTCAGCATGGACTACGTCGGTGCGCTGTTCGGAGCTCTGGTTTTCGCCTACGTGCTTCTCACCAAGCTCTCGATCGGGAAGATCGGAGTACTTGTCGGAATCGCCAACTGCCTACTCTCGATCGTAGTGCTTTGCTACTTCTGGAGTGCCGTGAAGCGCAAGACCCTGCTCTCCCTCTTCGCGATCGCGTCGCTCACCATCCTCGGGGCCTGCTACATCTTCGGCGATCGCTGGCTGTCCGTCCTCGAGCAGCGCTGCTACAAGGACCCGATCGTTCATCGACAGACGACGACCTACCAGCACCTCGTTCTGACGAAGAGCACGAAGAACGACCGCCTGACGCTCTTCATCAACGGTCACCGCCAGTTCTCTTCGGACGACGAGAAGATCTACCACGAGCTGCTCGTTCATCCGCCGATGGCCCTCGCCTCGAGCCGCGAGAGGGTCCTCATTCTCGGCGGCGGTGACGGTCTCGCACTACGCGACGTGCTGCGCTACGACGACGTCCGGGAGGTCACACTCGTCGACATCGACCCGGCCATCACCGAGCTCTGCTCGACACATCCCGAGATCGTCGCCCTCAATGAGGACGCGTTTCGGGACTCTCGCGTCATCACGATGGGTGCGAGCGGCGTTACCCCGGGTGAGCTCGAGCCGATCGAGCGTCCGTCGAAGCTCGTCGAACAGGGACTCAACGACGATCACTACACGACCGCCGAGGTGCGATTGGTCCACATCGACGCCGATCTCTTCCTTCGAGACGTCCGCGAGAAGTTTGACGTCGCGATTCTCGATTTCCCCGATCCGAGAATCGTCGAGCTCGCGAAGCTCTACTCCGTCGACTTCTACCGCCAGCTGCAGAAGCGGCTCGAGCCCGATGCGATCGTGAGCATCCAGTCGACGAGCCCCTACAACGCGAAACGCGCCTTTCTCTGCATCGGAGACACGCTGCGCGAGGCGGGTTTCCAGTGCCTGCCCTACCATCAGAACGTGCCGACCTTCGACGAATGGGGATGGCACCTCGCCTGGACGACTCCGACAGATCCCGCTACCATGCTCGAACGGATCCGCGGCGTGAAAGAGCTGCGGGCGAAGACGGACTACATCACGACCGAGCTCATGGCCGCGGCGTTCGTCTTCGGAAAGGGCTGGCTCGAGTTCGACGGCGAGATCGAACCCAACACTAAAATGCGACCGACCCTCGTGCGCTACTACCGTGAGGCCTTCCAGTGAAACGGCGACGACCCTGGCTCAGAGTTCGCCCTGGCATGGTCAACTGGGCCGTCTACTACTTCCGACGCGTTCGTGACCGAAAAGGGCTCGCGCTCTCCTCGGTGCTCGCGATTCTGCTCGCCTGCATTATCGCGAACGCGACGTGCTTCTACGTCTTCGACGGACCGCCCGCGGTCGATTCTCCGAAGCCCGATCTCACGTACGAGGACGCGCTCTGGTACAGCGTGATCTCGATCACGACGATCGGTTACGGCGATCTCTCGGCGGAGTCCCTCGAAGCGCGACTCGGAACCGTCTTCTTCATCATCATCGTCGGCCTCTCCACGTTTACCGTCTTCTTCGGTATGCTCATCGATTGGTTCACCGACATCCTCCTCAAAGGACAACTGGGCATGGGAAGCATCGTCGCCTCCGATCACATCCTGATCGTCAATTTCCCCGGCTCGCCTCGCGTCTTGCAGCTCATCGAAGAGATCCGAAGCGATCCGCTGCACGAGAAGACCGAGATCGTGATCGTCACCGATCAGATCGAGAAGCTCCCCGTAGCTCTCGACGGCGTGCTCTTCGTCAACGGTTCACCGCTTCAGTTCGAGACTTTCGAACGAGCGGCAGTCGAGAAGGCGACGATGGCTCTCGTCCTCGCGACTTCGTACGAGGAGACATCGAGCGACGCGGTCGTGGCGTCTTCCGTCTCCGTCATCGATCGACTCAACTCGGGCATCCACATCGTCGCGGAGTGCATCGAGGAGCGACATCGCCTGCTCTTCGAGTCGGTGCGCTGCAACGCGGTCGTACCGGGGCTCCGCATCGTCGGCAATCTCCTCGCGCAGGAGATCCAAGACCCCGGGGTCGCGCAGATGATCGACATGATCACGAGCAACCTCGAGGGCGACACCGTGTTCTCGTCGTCGGTCTCCGATAACCTCCCCGACCTGCTCTACGCCGACCTCGCGAAGCACCTCCTCGACAGCGAGGTCAACGTGCTCTGCGTCAACCGAGGATCGAAGAGCCACACGCAGTTCAAGTCGCTCAGGCCCGAGAAGGACGACACCGTGCTCTACGTCGCCGAGAAGCGTCTGACCTGGCCGGAATTGCTGCGCCTCGCCAAGGCGGAGGGAATTCGCTAGATTCCGTTGTCACAAATCTCCCGTCGCGTCGCTCCGAGTCCTATCCGGCACACACTCCCGCCGGAGCCCCACCAATACGGAGCGACCGAAGAATGTACGATCGAGTTCGAAAGTACCTGTTGGGCCTGGTGGCGAAGTTCCTGTTCGTCACTTTTGCGCCGAGCCTACTCGCGTGGCCACTCATTCACGTCGTGAAGCTGTCGGCTACCGACGGTTCCGTGGTCTGGCGCGAGGAGATCGCGAAAGGTCATGTCACAGCGCTTGCTCTCGACGCTCAGGACGCCGTCGTGGTCGCGGGGCCGCTACTCACAAGTCCCAATCCGGTTCACTTTTCAGTCTTCAAGCTCGACACGAGCGACGGCAGCATCGCCTGGAGCTACTTCGAGAGCAACGGAAACGGGCCCAACTTTCGTCGAGACCTCGCGATCGACTCGAACGGCGATGTAGTCGCGGTCGGAACTCTCAAGGGTGCGTCGGATCTCAGCTGGTTCGCTGTGAAGATCGATGGCGTCGGCGGGTCCGAATGCCGGCGACACGAGCTCCACGTGCCGAGCGAGCAACGATCCGCCCAATCAGTCACGCTGTCACCAAACGGAGACGCCGGCCGCCGCGAGAATCTGGGTCTTGGCGATCGCGAGCAGAACGGCAGCGTCCGTCCACGAAGCCAACGATTCGTCCGACGTACACCGAACTCTGATTCGCGACGCTCCAAAGACGTGCGGTCGCATCCCTGGACGTACTGATGAGGAGTCGACCCGTCGCGTCGAATTCGATTGTCTGAATCGTATCGGTGTGTCCGACGAAAATCGCCAGCACTCCACGCGTCTCCGCTTCGATCAACCGAAATCTACCGTCCGGAGAAGCTGCGGCGATCGAGTCCCCGTCGTCATCGTACGCGGCGATCGTACAATATTCGATCGGGATGCCACGCTCGGATTTGGTAGCGAGATCCCACTCCGTCGCGCGCAGATCACGTCCTGCAACGAGGATGCGCTCATCCTGGGGATGAAAGCTCAACGAGAACACTTCACCTTGATGGGCGCGAATGGAGAACTCGAAATCGAGCGTCTCGGCGTCGTAGAAAAACGGACCGACTTCCGAGCGGTCAACCCGGAGTCGAGCGAACCGTTCTGAGCTTCACGGAGGACGGCTCGAAAAAGAGCCTGACCGTCGATCACCTCCGTGGAATCGAAGAGCCGCTGCGCACCTTCGAAGCGACGTTCGAGAGAATCGTCGCGAAGGCCGGTGAGCCCGCGAAGGCCGAGAAAAGCGACAGCGGCAAAGAGAGCGAGAAGAAGTAACTCGATCGGAAAACCGCTTTACTTCGAAAGACCGATCTCGACGAGCGCCTTCGCTCGAAAGTCGATCAGCTCGGCGTGTTCTTCATCGACCTTCAGCCCCCTTTCGACGATCGAAAGTCGCTCGACCACCTCCTCCGGACGATCGATGGCCCGCGCGAGGCGCAAGTACGATGCGACATCCTTCGGCTTCCGCTCGAGGAGGAACCAGGCCAGCTCGCGGGCCTTTCGACGGGCGCCGACCTCGCGGTAGAGATCGAAGAGCTCGATCCATGGGGCGTCCGCGTCTTCCTTGTTGTGGTCGATAATCTCGCGACGTCTCTTCGAGACCTTGCGAAGCGCTTCGAGCCGTGCCTTGAACGCCTCGTTCTGCATAGCGCGCAGTCGAGAATAAGCCTCGGGTCGAAGCAGTCGCGCATGGTCGAGCAGATCGCTGGAATCGAACGAGTCCTGGAGCGCCGAGCTTTCTCCAGCGGTCGACTCGAATCCGTGCAGGACACGGAGCGCGCGCCCCCAAGATCGCTCGTGAAATCGGAAGCTGCCGGGGCGATCGAGAATCGGACCGACGCTCGTGAGGCGTCGATCGATGAGCGACACCTCCGCCGAGCTCAGGAGAACGGCTCGGGCTTCGGATCCACGAATCGGGTTCTCGCGGAGAAAGTCCCGAACGGCGTCGAAGTCGGCGAGCTCGAGGTAAGCGCGAAGCCTGCGCCCGACCCACTCACCGAGGATCTCGTCGTCCGTCGAAACCCCGCCGAGTGAGAGCCGTGGGTCATCGAGTATCTTTCGGGCATCCTCGGATCGGCCCTCGCTCGCGGCAAGTCGAACCTTCTCGAGAAGGAGGACCGAGGCATTCGTCTTTTGGAGCGCTTCGTCGTAGGTCTCGTCCGCACGCGTGTTCTTGCCCAGGAGCTCGAGCGCGAGACCGTACGAGACATGCGGCCGTGCCGATTTGGGGCTCTTGCCGCTCGCTTGACGGAAGAAATCGAGAGCGCCGCCGATCTTGTCGACCGAAAGCTCGATCAAGCCCTTGAGCATCAAGGTTTCCGCTTCGCGATTCGTGACCTCTACCGCGTATCGACGGCGAATGAGCGCCTCACGCACCGCAAGAGCGCGAATACGAGCACGGAGCGCCTTCGCCGTCTTCGCGTCGCCGCCCTTCTCGATCGCTTCGGCCAAGGTCCGAAGCAGCTCGACGTCGTACGGGTCGTCGACGAGGCTATCGAGCAACACGCGCTTCGACTCCTCGATCCGATCGAGCGAAACGAGAGCTCGCGCGACGTAACTTCGGAGGTGCGTCGCGAGCGGCCCGAGTGTCGTCTTCGCTTCGGGAGCCTCGTTGACGCTCGCAAGCAGCTTCGACAAACGATCGTAGGCCTTCTCGACCTCGCCGCTGTCGAAGAGCGCGACACCGAGGTAGTACTCGAGCTCCGAAGATGGCTGCTTCTCGAGGAGCCTCGAAAAGATCTCGCCGGCTTCGCGGCTTCGACCGAGCGAAAGAAGGATCCGCCCCCGCACGCGTTGCGCGGGCGCGTAGCCCTCGTCGAACGAAAGCGCCGCGTCGGCCTTGGCGAGCGCCGGTCGCAGATCGCCATCTTCGAGGAGCAGCGCGGCCCACTGAGTCAGCATCGCCTCGGGCGGCACCTCGAGGCCGCGCAGGTACGGGTAGTTCTTCTCCACGACGACACGCTCGAGCTGCTCGTAGAGATCCGACGGTACATCGCGGATCTGAAGCGCCGTCTCGGTGCGAAGACTGATGTCGAGCACCTCGAGGCGCAGATCGCCAGGCCACTTCTTGAGCCCCTCGGCGACGAACGCGCGAGCCTGCCCTCCGTCCCCCGCGGCGCGAAGCAGGTACGAGAAGTTGAAGTAGTAGGGAATCAGATCCGGACTGTTCTCGCCCCAGAGCGCCGAGAGGCGACTGACGAGAACGAGATAGCGATCGGCAGCGCGCTCGAAGCTCCCTTGCTCCTCCATCTCGCCGACCTCCCGGTAGAGATCGTCGAGCTCTGGGGGAACGGGACGCGGACGCTCGAGCGCGATCGTATGCGGCGTGACCTCGTCCGTCTCTTCGACCGGCGTAAAGACGCGGTGACGCGAGAAGACAACCGTGAGAACGAGTATGAGGAGGCCCAGGAGGACGGTCGAAATCGCGAACGAAGAGAGACGTCGCCTACTCACAGGATATCGCGTCGTCGGTCGGGTCGGTGCTGAGGTTCGGATACGGAGCGGCCGGCGGCGGACCTTCTCGGAACAAGAAGTCGAGTTCGGCGATCGCGTCGGTCACGGTGACCTCTCCATCATCGTCAAAATCTGCTGCGTCTTCACACTCGACGGCTTCGCCGCGGAAGAGAAAGAACAGCGTCTTCATGACATCCGAGATGTTGACGCGGAAGTCGCGATTCGAATCCCCGCGCACGAAGGCCTCCGGCGGCGTACCCGTGTACTCGAAGGCGCGCTCGACGACGATCTCGCCAGCGCCGTCCGGGAGGACGAGCCGCAGGTCGACGAATCCGTCCTCGGGGAACGGCGCCGCCGCACC
>CAYZGY010000103.1:0-8179 GCA_964478085.1 uncultured Planctomycetia bacterium | reverse complement strand
GGACGAGAACCGTCGTCGGTGACTCGACGGTCACGCTCGACGCGCGAGCCTCGCCGAAGTACACCTCGAGACCTTCGGGCAGGTTCCGTCCGACGATCACGAAGTCCGTTCCACCTTCGACAGGCCCGGAACTCGGACTCCAGGCGATCACGCGCGGGTCGTCCGAAAGAACGAGCGACGTCACCTTGATCGAATCGCTGTCGATGATCTCTCCCTGGGTGTCGAACGCGGTGAAGCTGAAGATCGTCTCTTCGTCGAGAAGGTCGAAGTCGTAGCGCCAGCGAGTCGTCGACGGCCACTGCGGCTCGATGATCTCGGGATCTTCTCCCGTGCGCTCGACGAGGATATGCGCCACGCGAACCGAAGCCGTGCCTTCGAGACGAACCGACTCCGTCTCGACCGACATGTCTTGTCCGCCGTTCGTCGTGATCGCGAAGTTGACATTGAGCGAGGTACGGATCGTATTCTGGGCCGTGGCTCGACGCGAGTTGATGAAGTTCGTGATGCCTCCGGTCCCGATTCCCGTCTGCTGCTGCAGAGCGGTAAAGTACGGCCCGCAGTTCGCCGTGTTCCAGTAGCCGTCGAGCAGATCCGCCAGGACGCGATAGTACGCGCGCCGTGGCAGCGGGCGCCCCATCATGCGCGAGACGTCGGCATCGGCTGTCGGGAATATCGGAAAGCCGCCTTGCTGGAAGGTGTTGTCCATGTCGAAAGGGAGGATTCCCCAGAGCTCGTTGACACTGTCGTAGACGAGATAGCCGTTGTGCCCGTTGCCGATGGAAAACGCATCCCATCCGCCAATCAGGATTCGAACGGCGATAATTCGGAACCACGCCTCGAGGTTCATCACGCCCCCGATCTGCTGATCGAAGGCCGCCGTTCCCGTCACGCGACGGTCCATCACCCGAGTCAGTCGAGCGAGCGACTCCCAGTCGTCACGGGTCTGATTGACCGAATGGAAGTAGTACGCGCGGTAGTTCTCGGCCTCGCCGTTCATGTGGACGTAGGAGGCGCCGTCCCAGCCCGTGCGGCTGCCGCTGTCGTTGAACTGAAGACGACCGACGGCTTTGAGAATCGGGCCTTCCGCGTCAGGACCGTACCACTTCTCGAGGTAGTCGCCGTCGACCGACTGCATCATTCCGTACGTCCCTCGGCTGGCGCCGTTGTAATACGCACGCACGAAGAAGTAGTCCGAGGTCGGCGCCGGCACAGAGGTCGTTCCGTTGCGACCGCAAAGGAAGTAGCCCGCCTTCTCGTTCGCGGCCGTTCCCCGACTCGTGAAGTTGAGGGCGGTGCGACCGCGATGCATGCGATCGTCCTTGTTGAACCCGACGCGGAAATTGGCGCGGCTCGGTCGACCCCACGGGCTTCCACGGTAGCGGACACCGACGTTGTGATAGTGACGGTTGTTGTCGAAGACGAAAGATCCGTCGAGAAGGTCGTTCGAGTGGAGACGACGCGAAGACAGCACGGAATTCTGAGCGTCGTCGAGGATCCATCGTGCACTGTCGAGTGTCGTGTTGACCGGACTCTGCACCTGAAGGAGGAGCGTACGATCGGGCGCGTCACGCGGGAAACGCCGAACCTCGCCGTCCGTGTCGGTCGCCTCGATGTAGTAGACGACCTTCGTCAAATTCGACGCGCCCGGAATCGAGCCGCGGAAGATCTCCGCGTTACCGTAAACGTTGTTTCCAACGGAGCTCATGTCGATCGCCGCGAAGACACCGTTCGGGCTTCGCGTGCGGTAGTGCACGCGAACCGAGGCGATTCCGTCCGAGTCCGACACTTCCGCCGAGACGCGAATCGTCGAGTTGGCGGGCACTGAAGCAGGCGAGTGCCTCGCGTTGGATATCACCGGGCCGAGATTCGTATCACCCGTATCGACACGAAGCTGAGCCGTGACGCTGTTCTCGGCGCCAGGCGTTCCAAGGTTGCGCGGCACGGTCATGCGGAACTGTCCGCCGAGCCTATTCCCGGAGAGGTTCGTCGACGGGCCGGGGCGGCCGCCCCAAGACCCGGCGTTGAACTCGCCGTGACTGATGATCAGGCTCGTACCGCGCAGCCAACGCGCCCAGAGCGAGACCTCGTAGGGACCGTTCGACAGTCGCGGTGACGTGTCGGTCTCGAGGCGGTTGACACCCGTGTCACCCTTGCCCGAGGTGATGATCTCGAGACACGCGTTGCCCGAGTGACTGTCCGCCGTCGTTCGACGACTGTGAATGTGGGTTCCTTCGATGCGCCACGGCGACGTCGTCGTCTCGAAGCCGCCGTTCGAAATGTGATTCGAGCCGGCACCACGACGAACGGAGACGTCGTCGATGAGACAGCGCCCCTTTTCGGCGAGGAACAGGTGCAGCTCTGACTCGGACGAGCCCACGTAAGCCGGCACGGAGTAGCTCAGCTGCTCCCACTCGGCCTTGTCGTCCTCGTCGCTCGCTTCCCAAGCCGAGGCGACGGAGTTGTCCTGGTGCGGATCGATGAGCTCGAGGCTCGAGCCACGCCCGTTGGCCCAATGCGCCCAGCGTCCCCCGTCGTAGTAACGAAGCGTGTCGGCCGGATTGCCCCACGGGTCGACGAGCTGGAGGCGCTCGCCACCGTTCGCGAGCGTTCCTTCGTATGGACCCAGCACTCCGTCGAGGCCATAGACCGACTCGACATCGTCAGGAAACCGCGCGAGGACGAGATACTCGCCGGCACCGATCGTCGTTCCGTCAGCGAAGGCAAACGTGATGCCGCGATTGAATCGGAATCCGCCGAGGTCGACGGTCGAGTCGCCTCGATTGTAGAGCTCGAGAAACTCGTCAAGACGATCTTCGGGAGCCTGATAGAAGATCTCGTTGATCACGACGTCCGTCGTTGCGTCGACCTCGTTGGGCGCTGCCTCCGTCGGGGTCGCAGTCACCCAGTCGAGGTCGCCACCGTCAGGATAGCGACACTCGGCCCAAGCCGTGCCGACGAGATCCTCGGGCGCCGTCTTATCGAAGGTCTCCGCGGCGACAACCAGTCCCGTGCCGTTCACGAGGAAAGCGCGCACCTCGTCGCTCGAGAAGTCGAGCCCGCTCGTCGACTCACGCACCGCCCAGAAACCGCCGGCGGGAATCGACGTGCCACCCGGAATCGTGTAGTGCGGCGTCGCGTCCGATCCGTCGTGCAGCTCGAAACCGCCGATGTCGACCGGACCGCTCTCACGATTGTAAAACTCGATCCATCGATCGGCCGCGTCGGGGCCACGACCAAGCTCGTTGACGAAGACGGCGGGACGATCGCCCCCTCCTCCGACGAGCTCTTCACGAAGAACGAGCCGCGGGATGAGCGAGAAGTCGGAGCTGTTAACCACGCGATTGACGCCGAGGATCGCGAGGACGTTCTCGCCCTCGACGAAGCGCTCGATCGGGATGGGGAACGTTTGCTCATTTCCGGCTTCGCGAGAAGCCGTCGCGGTCGACGTGTGATCGGAGTTTGCGGCGCAGTTGGCCGAAGCCACGAGAACGCCGTTGAGGAACGCGCAAAAGCCGTCGTCAAAATCGATGCCGAGGATGTACTCGCCCGTCGTCTCGAGATCTTCCGCCGTGAGATCGAATCGCTTGCGCGCGGCAATCGTCGTAAAGTTCTCGCGCATGTCGTTGATCTCGGTCGCGTCGTCACCATCGCCGTAACCGATGCCCGTCGGGCCGAGCGACCAACCCGTATCGACGAAACTCGAGTCCTTCCAGGCGTCCGCGGGATTCGAGAACGCCGCATCGCCACGCTCGTAGCGCCAGTCCTCGCCGACTCCGATGACGGTCGTGTCGCGAAAGGTCGGATCCTCGCTCGGGAAGTTTCGGATGCCCGGCGTGCCGCCGATCTCGAGACTCCACGACCAGCTCTCGGGCTCGGACGTATCCCCGAGAAGATCGCGCAGCGCGAGCGTGTGCCCCGAGCCGTCCGGCGCGGTCGGCCATTTGCCTTCGTCGCGATAGCGGATGTTCTGAATCTCGATGCCCGCCTGCGTGACGAAGATGAGACGTTCGCCGCTGCCGTCGAGCCGCCCGATGAAGTCTCCGATCGCGTTGTCGATGCCGTACTCGGCGACGACGGCATCGACGTCCGAGCAGATCACGAGCGAATCACCACCGCGTAGAATCGTCCGCGGCGGGATCTCGAAGAAGATGCCCGACTCGAATCGATATCCCGAGATGTCCTCCGGAGTCGTCGTCTCGTTCGTCAGCTCGACCCACTCGAGCGTCGTGTCGTCGCCGGGCGGATTGTAGTGGATCTCCGAGATCACGACCGCGCGGGCGCGACTCGAGAACAGCACCGCGAACGTCATCGCGAACAAGAACGCGATCACGAGGAAACGAGAGGATAGAACGGTAGCAGGAGAGGAGAGCTCCAAAGATCTCTGGCAGCACGCGTCTGCGAACATGAATCGACCCGAGTTCGAAAACCTCCCGAACACGGAGTTGGGCAACGCATGTCGCAGCCGGTTCGGTGTCCGGCTATTTTAGGGCCTCGTCGAGCCGATGGGCAGCTGTTTGAACGCGGATTCGAGCTTCGTTCGGGCGAGCTTCGACTCCGGCGTGTCATTCTTCGCGCGAATCGCTCCGCGCTCGTCGGGATCGGACTTCATGTCGAAGAGTCGACCGTCGCCGTAGAGCTTCCAGTCGCGTGATCGGATGCAGAAGGACTTCTTGCGTTCGGCGAAGATCCACGACCGCGTGCTCTTTCCACCGCGGAGCACCTCTCGAAAGCTGTAGCCGTCGAGTGAGACCCCTGCGGGAGCCTTCGCCCCGCCGAGCTCGACGAAGGTCGGCAGGAAATCGCTGACATCGACGAGCTCCTCGCTCACCGAGCCGGCCGAGATCGTCCCCGGCCAGCTCGCGATCATCGGCACACGAATTCCGAGATCGCTGAGTGAGCCTTTGCCGCCCGGAACGAGCCGCCCCTTCCACCTCGACTCGATCTTGCTCTTCACGAGCTTGCCGTTTTCGACACCGGAGTAGAATCGGCTCGGCGAACCGTTGTCGGCAACGAAGATCACGAGCGTGCTCTTTCGAAGCCCGCGTTCCTCCAGACCGGCGACGAATCGACCGACGATGCGATCGAGCGACTCGACCATCTCTCGGTAGTCGTCGTAACGGTCCTTGCCCGGAGCGAAGGGGACTGGCTTTCCGATGTCATCCGTGACGTCGTGAGCGAGCGCCATCGAGAAGAAGGTGAAGAACGGCTTGCCGCTTTCCTGTCCTTCCTCGACAGACCGGCCGCGGTCGATGAAATCGAGGAGGAAGTCGCAGTAGACGTCCGGGCCGTACTTGTCCAAGACGTCGTTCCGCTTCTTGCCGTTCTGCCAGATCCACGGGTTGTAATAGCGCGGACCCTCGTGCCACCCGAAGACGCTGTATTCATCGAAGCCGAGACGATGCGGCTGCTCGAGGTCCTTGCCGAGAAGCGTCAGCTGCCACTTTCCCGCGACCGCGGTGCGGTAGCCGGCCTTCTTGAGTGACCATGCCAAAGTCTCCCCTTCGGAAGCTTTCGGAAACGCTCCCCACTTCGCGTCCACGAAACGCGACGGGTAACGTCCCGTCAGAAGCGTAAGCCTCGTCGGGTGACAAACGGGCATGACGTACCCGTGTTCGAAACGCATCCCGCCTCGCGCGAGCCCGTCGAGCTTCGGCGTTTTGTACGACTCGCCGCCGTAGCAGCCGAGCGCCTCGCGGCCGAGATCGTCCGCAAGGATGAGAACGACGTTGGGACGCGCGGGCTTCGCGTCGACATCCCTTGCGGGAAAGGCGACTGACGAGACGAACGAGAGCAGAACGATCCATCGATTCATGAGGCTTTCTCCACGTCACCTTCTCCGGGCTCTGCCTTTGGCGCCTTGTCGCGATACACCCAAACGAGAAGGGCCGGCAAGATCAGGAGATCACCGAAGATCGCTGATCCGATGGCGATGCACGAGAGAATTCCGAACATCCGGAGCACGTCGAGCTCGCTGAGCTGTGTGCAGCCGAAGCCGGCGAGAAAGACCGTCGTCGTGATGATAAGCGCGTTTCCGATCTTGAGGAAGCTGAGCCGCGCGGCCTCCTCGGCCGACATTCCCGAGAGCATCTTGCGTCGAAACGCCGCGATGTAGTGAATCGTGTCGTCGACCGCGATGCCGAGGCTGACGCTGAAGACGATGACGCTCGCGAGGATCAACGGCCAGTCCATCCAGACGATGAAGCTCGCTGTCATGACGAGCGGGAAAACGTTCGGGACCAGGCTGATGAGCGCGATCGGGATCGATCGAAACGCCACCGCGAGCACTGCGAAGATCACCACGGCCGCGACGAGGAGGCTCCGGACGAGCTCGCCGATCATCTCCTTGACCTTCTCGGAGATGACGACAGTCGTGCCCGTCAGCTCGATCTCGAGCCCGGGGTACTTCTTCTCGACCTCCTCGAACTTCGCCTTCGCCTCCTGAAACGCAGGCGACATCTCGGACGCGTAGAGATCGGGCACGCGACCCCGCACGAGCGCCTTGCGCAGATCCGGCCGGTAGAATCGGCTCGTCGCCTCCTTCGGCAAGACTCGCAGAGACGCGGCGCGCTCGACGGCCGGTTTCGGTCCGGGGAGAGCAACGAGAACGTCGAGTAGCGAAAGCGGATGCGAGATCGCCTCGTTTCCTTCGAGAGCAGCCTCGACGTCGGCGATCGCCGCGAGCAATCTCGAGGGCGGTGTCTGCTCGTCGTCCTCCCAAGTGAGCAGCACTTGCGCCTCGAGAACGCCGCCGAATCGCTCGTCACACTCGACGAGGCCGTGGAACGCCTCGAAGTGCGACGGCACGCTCTCGGTGAGGCGCGTGTCGGGACGCAGACCTGTCGTAACGAAGCAGAGAAAGACGGTGACGATCGTCCCGATCACCGCGACGCGCCGCGGCTTCGTGACGAGACCTCGCGAGAGCGCTCCCCAGAATCCCGTGGCGCTTCCGTCGGCCTCGAGAAGACGTCGGCGTCGAGCGAGCGGGTCCCCGAGCTTCGTCATCGCGAGAAGCGGCACGACGGTGAGCACCGAAAGTAAGGTCGTCACCGAACCGATAGCCGTGACCAATCCGAGACGCTCGATGCTCTCGATGCGCGCCGTCATCAGCGAGCCGAATCCGACGGCCGTCGTCACGGATGTGAGCCCACAAGGCAAAGCGAGCTCGCGAATCGTCGCGAGCACCGACTCCTTACGCCCGAGCCCCTCGGCGCGATTTCGTCCGATGTCGAGACCCAGGTGGACCGAGTCCGTGTACCCGATCACGAGGATCAGAGTCGGCAAGACCGACGTGATCGGGTTGAGCTCGATGCCGAGTAGACCGAGAATCCCGAACGTCCACAGGAGCCCGATCAAGGGACCGAGCGCGACGACACACGTCGCGAAGAAGCTGCGGAAGAGGAAGAACGACACGACCGCCGAGACTGTGGCACCCGCGATCGTGAAGATCGCCTGGTCTCGCCGCATGGAGGTCATGATCGCCACGCGAATCGGCGGGATGCCCGTGAACCAGAATCGAAATCCCGCGTCCTCCGCGATGCGTCCGACGATCACTCGCGCGTCGCCGAGAATCGTGTTCATCTCCTCGACGGCGAGGTCCTTGCCTTCGAGAGCGACCACGATGAGCGCCGTGGTCGAATCCGACGAGACGAGCACGTCACCGATGAGCGGATGCTCGGCCGCGAGCTTGCGAGCCTTCTCGTACGCTGCCGGAGGTGCCCCGGACGGCGGCACGATCGATTTCGGAAGAACTCCCCCGTCGAAGACCGGAATGTCGACGAATCCGAGCACCTTGTCGACGCGGTCGACCTTGCGAATCTCGCGCGAGAGCTCGCGCAGCGCCGCGAGTGACTTCGGCGTAAACAGGTCCTCCGACTGGACGACGATGAGACTGTCGTTCTCGTCGGTCGTGAACTCTCTGCGCACCTCGTCGAGAATCTTGAAGTCGAGATCCTCGGTGCGGAACAGGTTCGCCGGCACGTCGTCGAAACCGACCTGCGTCGAGCCGTAGAAGCCGCCGACGGTCATCGCCAGAATCAACGCCGCGAGCAGCCCCGGCTGTTTCTCGCGAAAGAAAAGGAACGGACGCGCCACGGAACCGTCATCCGGACGGGAAGAGTTTAGGAAGCACGCCCATCATGATTCCCCAGCCGACGAAGAGGCTGACGAGGAGGGCGAAGAC
>CAYZGY010000102.1:9552-14615 GCA_964478085.1 uncultured Planctomycetia bacterium | reverse complement strand
CGCGATCGTGGGACGAACGGCGGAGGGGCGCCGCGATAACTGCGGGGCGTCACACTCGGACCGCCCACCGCCCACCGCCCACCGCTTGCCGATTGCCGATTGCCGATTGATAGGAACTCTCGCCCCAGCTCCCTCCAGCTCCCTCCAGCTCCCTCCAGCACCCGAGCCCTCGCGGGCCTCTCAAGGCCGCTTTCGGCGCTCGAGCCGCTCGAGCGCCGCGCCATCTTCGCACTCGAGCTCCCTCAAAGTGCACCGTTGTGTACATCGAATCCACATCTCACCCGGCCCTGGCGAACTGACGGCAGAGCCCGATCGAGCACCCTCGCGCGTCTATCAGCCCGGCTTCTTCCGTTTCCAGAAGCTCGTCGACTTCGCGATCGCGCGGGCGAAGGCGGGGACGAAGTCGAATCGAGAGGAGTGACTCCCTACTCCTCTTCGCAGATCCTCAGGCCGACGAGCTCGTCGGGGAGGTTCTCGGTGAGGCCGGAGAGGGCTTCGGAGAGCGGCAGGAGGAAGACGTCGATCAGGACACCGTCGACCGCTCCGAAGAGGGTGCAGACGAGCCCGCCGGAGGAGTCGAGCTCGATGTTGACGTTGCCGATCTCGCTTTCGCCGACGCCGACGATCTCCCGGACGCCCGGCTCGACCTCTTCGATGATGAGCGGCAGGATGATGTCGAACGAGAATGGCGAGTCGGGGCCGTCTTCACCGTGGAACGTGTTCTCGCACACCGTGGTCGAGTTGAAGAGGCTCTCGGTCACCGCGATCGGCAAGTCTTCGATGCGCCCTGAGACACTCAAGCCAATTTGACCATTCTCGATGTCGACGACAGGGCTGACCGACTGGAACGTGATCGGGCAGCCCGCGGTCTCGAGCGCGCCGCATTCTGGATCCGCGTCTTCCTCGGGGCAGACGGCAACCTCGAAGGCCTCGACGGGTACGTTGAGGAGCCCCGCCGGCAGGCAGAACTCGAAGCCGAGGTCGAGTTCGAGATCGCCGAAGATCTCATCGACGGTCTCGTCGCTCAGGCAGAGGTCCGGAAGAAGCTCGCAGGAAGGAAACTCCTCGCAGCCGAGCGAGTCCTCGGTGGGATCGTCACCGCATTCGTCGAGCGGCGGTGGTGGGCGCTGCTCGTCGAGGAAGAGGTAGCCGACGACACCGATGACGTCCGTGAGGTTCACCTGGCCGTCGTCGTTGACGTCGACACTGTCCTCGCACAGGAACCCTTCCGTCGTCAGGAAGAGCCGCTCGGCGATGTGAATCGCGTCCGTCAGATTGAGCGCATCGTCCTGGTTCGAGTCGCCGCGTCGGAACGCGCTCGACTGAGCGACGAGATGCGATGAGGCGAGGAAACAAGCGAGCAAGACGACGTTTCGGCGGATGAAGCGGCTCATGGCAATCTCCGAGTACTTTCGCGTTTCCTGACCTGCTAATTCTAGCACGGCCCGGCGGATCCGTCCCGAAGCCAAAAGTGTCGGGATTTGTACGACTCGCGTCCTCCGGGTGGTTGACTAACCGGCGGCAAACCCGGATTCTGTGGCTCTTCCCCAACGTAGAGCGAAACGACGACGATGAGCGCCGACCAGATCGAAGCCCGAATCCTCTTCACTCCCGACTCCGCCACGCTCAAATGCTTGCCCGAGGGGCCCTGCCCCTGTGGCGACGGGCGGCTGTCGTGGGTCGGCATCCAGCACGCGATGGAGGGTGACGACGCGAAGGTCGGCTCGATCAATATCATCGACACGGGCACCGGCGACAACGAGTCGCACACGCTCTCGGGCCGACCGGGCCTGGCGTTCGAGACGACCGAGCCGCGCGCGTACATCGCCGGCGTCGAGCGAAACCTCGTTCTTCAGCGTCTTCCGGAGCCCGGGGGAGAGGTGCCCGCGCCGATCCTCGGCCCCGCGGTGACGGACGAGGACGGTGACTGCGTGATCAACGACGGTGAGGCCTTCGAACGAGGCATCGTCTTTGGCACCAAGAACCCGCGCTTCGATGGACCGACGGCCAACCTCTACCTCTGGCGCTACGGCGGGGACGAGGTCGTTCGACTTCGCGGTGAGCAGACGTGCTCGAACGGGAAGATCCTGGCGCCCGCCGGGGATCAGTGGAAGCTGATCGATGTCGACTCGCCCGAGCAGACCGTCGTGACGTACGAGCTCGACGTCGACGCCGGCACGGTGAGCGAGCCCACGACGATCGTGAGCTCCTTCGGGAAGGATGAGTATCCCGACGGGATGGTCGCCACTCCCGATGGCAAGAGCGTCATCGTCGCGGTCTACAACGCGAACGACCCCGAGTCCGGCGAGGCACGGCAATTCAGCATCGCGGATGGATCGCTAGAGCGTGTCTGGCTGACTCCTGGTGCTCCGCGCGTCACCTGCCCGCGACTTATCGAGATCGACGGGAAGGTGAAGTTGATCCTCACGACGGCGATCGAAGCGATGCCCGCCGAGATGCAAGCGCAGCTAGCCAATTCGGGATGCATGTTCATCGGAGACACGCCCTTCGAGGTGACACCGACGATGAAGCCGTTCGTCCCGCCCGTGCCGAGCTGGTAAGTGTCTCAGGGAAGAAGAAATGGCGTTTGGCGGGTGACAATCGGGGATAGCACGTCACCGGCGAGCCGACATCCACAACCCTCTTTCAAGGAGGTTCCCGATGTCGGATCGAAAGACCCGCAAGCCTTCCACCAAGTCCTCGCGCACGCGGTCGCGGGGAAGCAACTCCACGAGCGCTGCCGAACGGCGCTGCACGGCGCGGATCAGCGGACGATGACGCGGACATCGATCGGAGTCTCCCCTTCCTCGGTGGAAAGCGCCCCGAGGATGAGAATCTCGCCCGTGCTACCTGGAGCGACGCCCTTCGTGTCGACGATGAGTCGATGGCTCGGCGATGCCGGAGCGTTCGTCGGGGTGATTCGAAGTCCGGCGACGGACGAGCGCACCGAGCGGATCGCGAGCCCGCCTCCGCGTGCGCTTCGAAGGGAGATACGTCTCGAAGAGCTCACCTCGCCAGAGAGATCGATCGACTTCGGCGAGACGATGACTTCGCCGTGGACGAGAACGTCGTACGGGACTCGGATCTCCGAGAGAGCGGGGTGGTTCGTGCCGAGGCGGACCGTCCCGCGATGGCGAGCCGGCTCCGCCTGAGGGGGGATTCGAATCGTCAATCGCGTCGAGCGCTCTCCGGTGCTCTCGAGGCTCGCCGTGACCTCGGACGACTCGCTCGGCAAGACGCCGATCTCGGGGTCCTCCCCCTCTGGCCAGGACAGATGGACCGAGCTCGAGATCGCTTCGCCGACGAGCGCTCTCGAGAAGACGCCGCCCGCCGGTCGCACCTCGATCGCGTTCGAGATCACGCCTCCGAGCATGAGGCGGACGATCGGCTCGAGACTCCTCCCGACCGGCGGAGCGCTCGAGTCCGGGCCCGGCTTCGCGAAGATCAACGGGAAGACGGCGGGGCCGGGCTCGGATGTTCGCACCCGCAAGCGCACGACTCCCGAGCCTCCCGCTTCGATGGACTTCGGGCGCTCGAGGATCTCGATCGAAGGCGACGCGTACTGGGTGACGAGACGAAGCGGAGATGTCTCCGGATTGGGGATCTCGATTCGGTAATCGAAGGACGCGCCGCTCGCGACGACACCGAAATCGTGCGTGATCGCGCGGCCCCGGTCGGTCGTCTCGATCGAGCTCTCGGGTGGCGGCCCGGCTTTCTCGTCGTCGCATCGCTCCCGATCGTTCGAGGCCGGCTCGGCCCCTGGGGCCGCGGTCAACGACAGCGGAGCCGACGCGTTCCCTAAGGCTTGTTTTTCGCGGCGCGCTTCGAGCGCTCGCAAGAGAGATTCGAGCCCTTCGACGCCATCGAGGCGCGTTCCGTGAAGGATCGTCGTCGGCACGCCCGTGATCCCGAGCTTCCGAGCCCGGTTGGTGTCGGCTCGAACGACGGAACGGTGCTTGCCGTCTCGCAACTCTGCCTCGATCTCCTCGGCGGCGGCCGACCCGAGCCCGAACGGCGCAGCCCACGAGGCCAGGTCTCTCGTCGTGAGCTTGCCGCGTGACGCGAGACTACGCCGCCAGAACGTCAAGAAGCCGATGCCGCGCTTCTGAAACGCGATCGCCGCTTCGTGGACGAGACCGGCGTCGGGGTAGATTCCGAGAGGGCGTGCTTTGACGATGAGGCGCATCTGGCGGCCATATCGCTTCAAGAGCTGCGTCACGAGCGGAAGAGCTCGATCGCCGAGGGGGCTGCGGAAATCGATGAACAGCTTCACGAGCGGCGAGGCGTCGAGTGCGCCGAACCCGAGCGGATGGGACGTCTCGGGATTGCCGGCGAGAAGCTCGGGCGATGAGCTCGAAGGAGGCTCGACCTCCTCCCCGAGCGCCTCACGGATCAGATAGTCGAGCACCGCGGGTGACTGGACTCCGGAGACGAGTCGGCCGTTGACGAGGATCGTCGGCGTCCCGCGAACGCCGAGACCCAGTCCTTCCTGAAGCTCCTCCTCGACCTGCTCGGCGAAGTAGTGACTGTCGAGGAGATCGGAGAACTCGCCACGAGCGATACCGACTTCGCCCGCGAGCTCGATGAGGACGTCTCGCGAGAGAGGTCTATCGGTCGCGTAGATCTTCGAGTGCATCTCCCAGAAGCGGTCGAACTCGCCCGCGGCGAGCGCCGCCTCGTGCGCGAGTCGTGCATTCGGATGGAACGAGAGCGGGAAGCTCTTGAAGACCCAGCGAACCTTGTCGGAGTGCTTCTCGACCGCGGAGCGGAGGTAGCGCGCTGCTCGCCGGCTGAACGGACACTCGAAGTCCGAGAACTCGACGAGGGTCACGGGGGCGTCTCGCGGGCCGAGCGCGTTCGGCTCGAACGGCCCCGTGTGATCCGCGGAGCCCGTGCGATCAACGGAAGAGGCGTCCGAAGCGACTCCGGGGCGGTCGAGAGCGGGCTTCGGCTCGACCCGTTCGGGCTCGGTCTTGGACGTCTCCGCTCGATCCCCGTCGCTGCAGGCGATCGGCAAGATCGCGAGAGCGCCGCGGCTCGAGCGCCAAACTCGTGTCTGGTCG
>CAYZGY010000102.1:0-9542 GCA_964478085.1 uncultured Planctomycetia bacterium | reverse complement strand
GGCGGGTGTTCCCGGGGGGGGGTTGGTTTTGGCATATTGGGTTTGTGCTTGTTGTTTCTCGCGACAAACTCGTGTCTGGTCGAGGTGCGGCAGCAAGCAGCGCCCGTTTCGGATCATGGAGCTGTCGTGAAGCCCGTGCTGTGGTGGAAGGCGAGGGTGTTGCCTGCGAGGTCTCGAGCGACCGTCGAGACGCTGATCGAGTGGAAGCGCCCGGGGCTCAGCGGGGCGTCCGGCGTGATGGTGATGCTCAGGCGATCGGGCGAGATGCTCCAGGAGAACGGCACGTCACCGATGCCGCTCGCCGTGAATCGGAGTGACTCTCCGAGGCGCACGACGCACACCGGCTCGGTGAAGTCGATCGTGACGTCCGTTCCGACGTCGACGTCTCGCGCACCGTTGGGCGGCGAGTACGCGGCGACGCGTGGCGCGACGAGGTCGGCGCTGTCACCCGTCGTGAACTCGATCACCGTCGCAGCCGCCGTGCTGTTCCCGGAGGTGTCCTGGACACCATCGATCGTCAACGTGTAGCTGCTTGCCGGGTCGAGCAGGCTCGTGGGGAAGAACCGAACGATGCGGTCGCCCGCGTCGTAACCGAAGCGGCCTGGCACGTCGCCGCTGGCGTCTTCGAGGTCGAAGGTGCCGTGATCGACCGTCGTGCGATCGATCGGCGCATCGAACTCGACACGGACGAAGAGGTTGAGCGGTATCGCTCCAGTGCCGTCTTCGGGTGTCGAGGCCACGATGCTCGGTGCGGTCGCATCGACCGCGTCACCGGTGGTGAATCCGAACGAGTGTCCGGAGCCGTTGCGCAGCAGGTTGCCGGCGGTGTCGCGAATCGCACGGTTCAGACGCAGCGAGTGGAAGCGATCCGCCGGCAGAGCCTCGTTCGGTTGGAACTCGATCGTCATGCCGTCCGCGCTGAGGCTGACCGCTCCCTCGATGGCCCCGATCCCGGAGGCCGTCAGGATGACGGTCTCTCGCGTGACGTGGACGGGGCTGACGGGCTCGCTGAGCCGCATGCGAACGAGGGCGCTCACGGGCACACCGGCGGTGTTCGCCACAGGGCTGTTGCCGACCACGATCGGAGAGACGAGGTCCGGAGCTGCTCGCGTCGTGAACATCGTGACGTGATCGGCCCCCAGAGCGTTTCCGGCTCGGTCGAGGATCTGCGCGGAGAGCGAGAGCGTGTGCTCGACGTTCTCGGCGAGCGGCTGGTTCGGAGTCAGGAACACGACCTTGTTGCCCTGCTCGAAGAAGACGTTGCATGCGACGAGGTCGCCGGCGGCCGTCGAGAGCTCGAAGCTGCTCGTCGAGATCGTCATCGTGTTGATGGTCTCGCCGAATCGGACCGCGGCGATCGCGTTGACGGGAACGGCGAGCTGGCCGTCGGCCGGGTTGACGAACTCCACGGTCGGCGGTGCGTCGTCGCGGGCGCCGTCGGCGTCCGTCGTGAACGAAATCGCTCGGGCGAAGCGCAGTGTGTCGCCGTGGGTGTCCGCGATCGTCGATTCGAAGCGCAGCACGTGGCGTACGTCGGGCTCGAGCGCCGAGCTCGGCGTGAAGACGACGACCCTGTTGCCCTCGGCGAACGAGATCACGCCGGGGACGGCTGCACCACCGCTCGGCGTCAGCGACACCGATGATGAGTCGACGGTCGACACGTCGAGAGGCTCGGAAAATCTCGCCGTCGGCGCCGTGTTGAGGGGGACGCTGTTCTCGCCGTTGAAGGGCGTGTAGGCGACGACGTCAGGCTGCAGAGCGGAGCGATCGACCCGGGTCGTGAAGGTGGTCGAGAAGTTCGAGAACGGCATCAGCGAGCGGTCGCGGAGGCTCGGCGTGACAAAGACCGTGTAGCGGGTGTTGAAGGCGAGAGGCGCGTTCGGGCGCAGGAGCAGCACGCTGTCGCCACGTTCCGAGGACACCGTGATGTCGACGAGCTTGCCGGCCGGGTCGGAGAGGAAGACCGCACCCGGAACCGAGGCGGCGGTCGCGGGCTCGGTCAGGATGACCGAGATGGCCTTGTCTCGGGCCACGCCGCTCGCTCCCGACGCCGGACGTATGGAGTGGACACGCGGAGCCGCGGTGTCGACGGGCGGCGCGATGGTGATCGAGGAGTACCGGTCGGCGCCCATCGGGTTGCCGGCGACGTCGACGACGTTTCCGGAGACCACGAGCTGGATCGTGCGCTCGGTCGGCCAGGTCGCCGTCAGGATCGCTCGGCGGTAGTCGGCCGAGCGGGTGATCGAGACGTTCAGCCGCGCGCCTTCGTTGTAGGCAGCGAAGTGGTCGGCGGTGAAGGAGCTGCTCGAGAGCGGCTCGGAGAAGTCGAAGACCGCGGGTTGGCGAGGCGCGACGAGCGTGGAGCCGTCCTCGGGTGAAACGCTGACGAGCGAGGGGCCGCTGTCGTCGACGCTCGGGCCCGTCGTGAAGAAGTAGCTCAGTCCCGAGCCGCCGTTGAGCGAGTTGCCGGAGCGGTCGGTGGCCACGCCGGTGATTCTCAGGTTGTAGCTGGTGTTGGGCAGGAGCGGCGTGTCCGGTGTATAGACGAGCTCGGTGCCGGCGGCGTTCCAGGAGAAGGAGCCGCGCCACACGATTCCGCCGCCGCCGAGAGAAAAGGCTCGCTCGGTGCAGCCGAGGTCCATCGCGTCGGTGAAGCGAATCGTCGGCTCGACCCCGACGTCGACGCCGCTCGCGCTCGCGGGCGGTGTCAACTGCGCGATCTGCGGGGCGTCGCGATCGCCGGCGGTGTTCCCCGACTCGAAGCGTCCGATGACCTCAAGCTCGCCCAGGCCGGGCTCGACGCTCTCGTCATCCGTGGCGGTGAAGCGTGCGCGACGTACGCCCGTCACTTCCGCGAAGCTCAGCACCAGGTCACGGTCCGGAGCGGGAAGCGCCACGTCGCCGGAGGTGTAGAGCTCCGTGCCGGCGGCGTCGAAGAGCTGGAAGATGCCGCTGAAGAAGTCGAATCCGTCCGGATGGCTGCGGAGTCCGTACATCCGGAGCTCGCTGACCGCGGCGTCTTCGGGAAGCGTGATCTCGACGAACGGGCTCTCGCCGAGATTCGCGGCATCTCCGTTCGCGGTGAACCAGCTCGTCTCGAGCTTGCCGTCGAAGGCGTTCGACGGCGGATAGGTCGCCGAGAAGAACGACGAGGCGTTCGCGACCGCGTCCTGCGATCGGGCGAGGTTCTCGACTCCGTCGACAGAGAAGGAGCTCGAGAAGGCGGCCGACATCGGTGTGCCGGCGAGATCGGTGACGTCGCGCAGCTCGACCGAGACGGAACCCGAAGTGCTGTAGCTCGACAGCGGTCGGAAGATCGCCTTGCGCAGATCGGGGGACAGCGAGTACGTGCCCGGGATGCGGTTGCCGTCGCTCTCGACCGCGAGCGCCGAAGCGTTGAAGGTCAGAGCGTCGATGCGCCGGTCGAACTCGAAGGTGATCTGGGCGTTGCCGGAGACGTCAGCCGCGCCGTCGGCCGGCAGGATCGACAGGACGGTCGGTGCGCCGGGCGAGGAGACACCGGTCCCCGTCGTGAAGGTTATGCCCGAGTGCTGAAAGCGATTGCCGGCGTAGTCCTCGATGGTGCTCCGAATGGAGAGGCTGTGGGACGTCTGCGGCGTCAATTCGCGCCGCGGCGTCACGCGAATCTCCGTGCCGGTGCTGTCGATGTGGACGTCGATCGGAACGTTGCCGATACCGCTCGCTGTCAGAATCACCGTGGAGCCGTTCACGGATCCCGCATTGAGCGGCTCGGACGATCTCCAACGAATCTCGACGTTCGTGGGGACGTTGGTCGAGCCGTTCGGCGGGCTGATGGCGATGAGACGCGGCGCCACGAGATCGGCCGTATCGCTGGTCCGGAATGTCGACTCGAATGCGCTCGCCAGCGGATTGCCGGCGAGGTCCTTCGCGGTCGTTCCCACGGAGATCAGGAACGTGGTGTTCGGATCGAGAACCGTCTCGGGCGCGAAGACGAGCTTGGGGCCCGCCTCCTGCAAGCTCAAAGTCCCGGCGAGGGGCGAGCGGTTCGCTACGACGCGAACGGCACCGCCGAAGATGCTCGTGGCGTCCATCGCTTCGCCGAAGGTGACGACGCCGCGGGCGTTGATCGGCACGTCCTCGGCACCGTCGAGCGGGCTCACCGCGACGATCGTCGGTGGGGTGGTGTCGGGGAGGTGCTGCGCGGTGAAGCTGAAGAAGTAGTCACTGCCGCCGCGGAGCTCGTTCGAGCTGTCGTCGGTGATGGCGCGGCGCAGTCTCACGGAGACGTGTCGCCCGGCGGGAAGCGGCATCGTCGGGGTGATGGTCAACCTCCTGCGATCCGCATCGAGCGAGAGCGTCTTCATCAAGATTCCCGGGCTCGAGCTCAGCACGACGTTGTCTTGAGTCACCGAGATCGGATTGACCGAATTGGTGAAGTCGACGATCACGGGGGCGTTGACCGGGACTCGCGTGGCGCCGTTGATCGGCGCCGTCCTCGCGACGTGCGGAGGGACGAAGTCGATGCCTCCTCCGGTGCGAAACGCGCTGTTGAACTCTTCGACGAGCGCGTTGCCCGTCCGATCACGCAGGGTCGCGCGGACGCAGACCGTGTGGTCCGTGTCTTCGCGCAAGGGACAGTGCGGCGTGAACGTGATCACTCGGTCGCTCTGCGAGAGAAGCACGGAGCACGGGACGATCTCCCCGTCGGCGTCCTTGAGGACGATCGATCCTTCGTAGACCGAGGCGGCTCCAGCCGGCTCCGAGAGTCGGATCTGGATCCTGGCGTTGGTGCCGATGTCGGTCAAGCCAGCGCCCGGGCTGACGAGCTCGACCGTCGGAGGGATCGAGTCCGTGACGTCCACGGGCGTGAAGATCAGGCTCTGGTTGAAGGCGAGGTTCTGACCTTGGAGATCGAGGATCGCCGTGCGAATTCGCACGCGGACGGCACCCGTCGGCTGGAACGGATCGTTCGGGTGAATGCCGACGATGCGATCGTTCTCCGCGAACGAGTAGGTGGCCGGAAGGGTTCCCGCGACGCCGTCCTGTGTCAGGAAGAGCGTGGTTTCATCGATGCTGTCGCGCGCGATCGATTCGGAGAAGCGAAGGAAGACACTCGCGTTTCTCGCGACGCCCGTCGCCCCATGACTCGGGCTGATCGATTGCAGGGACGGCTGCGTGTCGGTGGGGTCCGCGCGTGTGGTGAACGTCGAGGAGAGGTTCGATCGGAGGCTGTTGCCCGAGAGATCGCGGATTCCCGCGCGCAGAAACACTTGATAGCCCTGGCCCGGATCGAGCGTGCTCGGTGTCAGGGTGGCGACGACACCGTCCGGGCTGGTCGCCGTGGTGATATCCACGAGCCTGCCTCCGGCGGCCGCGACCGTGGCGAGATAGGCGCGGCCGTCAAGCGTAGATCCGTCGATGGACTCCGCGAAGATCGCATGGACGGGTTGATCGACCGGGACGTTCGTGGCGGCGTTCGGTGGCCGCACCGCGCGCAGGATCGGCGCGGTCGTGTCGAAGGGACCGCTCGTGTCGAATCGGCTCGTGATGGCCGCCGGCAGCGGGTTGCCGACGAGGTCGGTCAGGCCGCGCCCCACGTACACGGTGTGCGAGGCGTTCGGGAGCCACGTGCCGCGGAGCTCGATGGCCGTGCCGTCGGCCGAGCGCGCGATGCTCGAGCTGATGCGAGTTCCGTTGGCGTAGACGCCGATGTTGTTCGCGTTGACGGTCGCGGGGCTGGTCGGCTTCGAGAGCAGGATCGTGACGCGCTGCGTCGTGCGTACGTCGCGAGTGCCGTTTTCCGGGACGATTGAGACGACCAACGGTTCGGTGTTGTCTTCACCGGCAGCGACGGTGAACGAGGTCGACGAAGACCGCGACAGGTTGTTGCCGTTGGCGTCCTGGATCGAGGTGGTCGCGACGACGGAAATGACCGCTTCCGGAGGGAAGGGGACGACGGGGGTCAGCGTCGCCACGGTCGCGTTGTCGTTGAAGGAGACGTCGGTCGGGTACGTACCGACTCCGGACATCGACAGGAAAAAGTTCCCGCGAGTGAAGGTCAGCGGGTTCATCGGCTCGGAGAACTCGACAGCGACCGGCGTGCCGTGCGGCACGTCCGTGGCGCCGTGGGGCGGATCGACGCTGATGACGGTCGGGATGTTGCGCTCGGGGATGCCCGTCGTCGGATCCTCGAAGGAGCCGATGACGCGAATCTCGGCGAGTCCTGGCTCGATGCTCTGCCAGTCCTCACCGCTGAAGAGCACACGTCGCGCGTCGCCGATGCCCGGCACGTCGACGATCGCGTCCTGGAAGTCGCCGACGTCGAAGCTGAAGAGGCCACTCTCCCAGAGAGTCTGCTCTTCGGCATCGAGGATCGCGAGGCGACCCGTGAGGAAGTCGAAGCCGGTGGGGTGCGACCGGGGATTGAGAACCTCGATGCGCTCGACCGCGATGTCCTGGAGGAAGATGATCTCCGCGGTGGGAGCCTCGTCGTTGTTCGCCGTGAACCACGAGGTGGCGATGTTTCCGTCGACGAGGTTCCTGCCGGGAAACGATCCCGAGAAGAACGAGCTGACCTCGACGAGCACGTCGTCCGACTCGGCGAGGTTGCCGGTCGCCGCGGTCGTGAAGGAGAACTCGAACGGCGTCATCGGGTTGCCCGAGACGTCCTCGACTCCGTCGAGGATCACCGTGTGGAGCTTGCCGCTCTGCAGCAGGTTGAAGGGCTGCAGCGTGACGATGCGCAGGTCGCTCGAGAACTCGAACGAGCCGAGCACCTCGACGAGGTCCGCGGTGATGCGGACTGTCTGGTTGTCGACCGTATTCGGATTGATCGGCTCGTCACACTGGAACGCGACGGGAGTGTTGCCGCCGATCTCCGAGGCACCGTCGTTCGGCGTCGTGGCGACCACGGTCGGACCGGTGGTGTCTCCGCTTCGTCCCGTGACGAACCAGAAGTGGTTGCCGGCGAGGCGATTGCCGGCGCGGTCTGTCGCCGTGGTCGCGATGCTCACCGAGTATTGAACGTCCGGAAGCAGCTGTCGGTCGAATCGGATCGAGAGCTGGCGACCGTCACCCGAGAGCTCCACCGTGTAACGGACAGGTGGCGCGCCGCTGCCGCTGACCGCGACCTTGGAGCGGTCGGTCGTGACGAAGTTCATCGGCTCGGAGAAGGTGACGCCGACCGCCGGCTCGAGCGAGATCCCCGTGGTCCCGATCTTCGGGTTCGTCAAGAGGATGCGGGGGGCGACCGTGTCGACGGCCGTGCCGGTTCGAAAACGCGTGATGAAGGTCGACGCCATCGTGTTGCCGGCCTCGTCGCGAACTCCCGAGATCGTCGTCTGAATCTCGGTGTCCTGAGGCAGCTCGCTGCGAGGCGTGAACTTGACCACGCGCCCGAGCTCTTCGAACGAGAAGCTGCCGGGAATCTCGACTCCGTTGCCGACGACGCGGATCGACTCGGAGTTGACCGAGGTCTGGTCGATCGGACCGTCGAACTCGGTCCACAGCGGCGTGTTCGGAGCGATCAGGACGTCGCCCGCGACGGGGTTCGTGAGCTCGACCGTCGGGGGCTCGTCGTCCTGGAGGAACTCGGTGGTGAACGACGAGAAGAAGTCAGAGTTGTTGTTGAGCCGGTTGCCGGCATCGTCGAGCACGTCGCGGCGAATGCGGATCGAGACGCTGTGGCTGACCGGGTAGGGCATCATCGGCGTGAAGGTCGCGCGGCGACGATCGGCGCTGAGGCTGATAACTCCGGGGACACGGATGCGCGCGGTCACGAGGAAGTTCTCGGGAGTCAGGGTGATCTCGTTGATCGGCTTCGAGAACTGCACCGAGATCGGCGAGTCGACCTTGACGTTCGAGTGTCCGTTCGCGGGGCTGACGAAGGTGACGACCGGAACGTCGACATCGACGGAGCTTGCGGTCGTGAACGAGCTCGAGAACGCGGCGCCCGGATTGCCCGCAAGGTCGGTGTACTCGCCCGCGAGGACCGTGACGTCGTAGGTAGAGCTCGGTGTGAGAAGCGACGAGGGGCGGAAGGTTACAGCCGAGAAGTCCTGGGAGAGGGAGTAGGTTCCCGGAATCGCCGGGCCCCCGTCCATCGATAGCCGGATGCTGTCGACGTTGATCGTCGTGATGTCGACACCCTCGTCGAAGCGCAGGAAGAGGGGGGCGTTGACGCCGACTCCCACGAGCCCGTCGATCGGGCTGACGAGAGCGACACTCGGGCCGTCGCTGTCCGGCTCCGATCCGGTAGCGAAGGAGAAGAAGATGTCCACAAACGGGGCGTTGCCGCTGTCGTCGCAGAGGTCGTCTCGCTCCAGGCGAACGTTGTAGGTGAGGTTCGGCTCGAGGTCCGCCGCGGGATCGAAGTAGATCACCCGGCGGTTCTCGGACATCGAGAGCTCTCCCGTTACCTGCGGAACCCCGGATGCCGTGACGCGCAGGCTCGCCGGAATCAGTCCTGTCCGGCTCATCGGCTTCGAGAGCAGGAACCCGATGCGGGTGTTGATGGCGTTTCCTGTCGATCCGTTGCTCGGGTTGACGGCGACGACCACGGGACGCGTCACGTCGGCACCCGGGCCGGTCGTGAAGGAGCTCGTCGACTCCGCGAGGCTGTTGCCGCCGATGTCCTCGATGGCGCTCGTCAGCGTCACCGTGTACTCGGTGTCGGGCTTCAGCGGTGACTGGGGGGTGAAGATCGCGATGGTGTCGTTCTGGCGGAACGTGATGCTGCACGGAACGACGTTGCCCTCGTCGTCGACGACGAGGAAGGAGTCCGGGCTGACCGTGACGCAGTTGATCCTCTCGGAGAAGCGCGCCTTGACGAGGCCGTTGGTGCCGATCCCCGTCAGACCGTCGAGCGGGCCGACCTCGACGACGCTCGGCGCGGAGCTGTCCGGTCCGTCACCTGTCGTGATGTTGTAAAACTGCGAGTTGCCGAGCGCGTCTCCGTCGAGGTCGAGAATCGCCGTCGTGACGCGGATGCTCACGGTCGTGCTCGGGGGGAACGGAGCGTCGGGTGTGAAGCGGACGAGCGTGCCGCCTTCTTCCACGGAGATCGATCCCGGGACGTCGACGTTCGCGACGCGCGCGGTGAAGTTCGGCTGCACGACGGTGGCTTCGTCGAGGGGCTCGTTGAATCGAGCGAGGATGTCGGCGTTGGTCGGCACTCCCGTGGTGTTCGGGAGCGGCTTGATCGAGAGGATCTCGGGACGACTCGCGGCCGGGTCGATCCTGGTCGTGAAGCTCGACGAGAAGTTGCTGAGTCCGACGCCCGCGAGGTCTTGAATCGCGGTGAGGGCGCGCACGGTGTAGCGCGTGTTGAAGGCGAGCGGCTCGTCGGGACAGAGCGTGGCCGAAGTTCCGCTGTCGTCGACGGTGATGCTTCCGCTCACGGCGCCCGCGCTCGAGCTCACGGTGAACGAGTCGGCGGTCACGGTCTCCTCGCGGATCGGCTCGCTGAAGAACACCGTCACGCACTTGCTCGTCGAGATCTGCCGGGCGCCGTTCACCGGTCGCACGACCGCGACCACGGGACGGGTGTTGTCGGGCGGTGC
>CAYZGY010000101.1:12244-14718 GCA_964478085.1 uncultured Planctomycetia bacterium | reverse complement strand
CCGCGGTGGCTGCGCGCTGGACCCACGGCTCGAGACCGATGCGACGCGGATAACAACCCGTCAGGAGTCCCGCACGCGAGGGGCTACAAATTGGCGCCGCGGCGTAGTAGCTCGTGAAGCGCACGCCGCCCTTCGCCAGAGCGTCGATGTTCGGCGTCTCGATCTCCGTCGCGCCGTAACAGCCGAGATCGTAGTAGCCCTGGTCGTCGATCAAGATGAAGACGACGTTGGGCTTCGGCTTCGCCGCTTCGTCGGCACAGACTCCGACGGCCGCGGTCAGCGTGACAATCCAGATCAGGAAGGAAACGATCCTCACGACTCACTCTCCCGACGCTTCTCGAGCTCCTCGCGAATCTCGCACGCTCGAGTCTTGTTGAGATCGTACTTCCACATCACCGCCATTCCGAGCAACGTGCCGACGATCGGAATCACGCTGTACGCGATTCGCATGCCGGTGAGCGCCTCCTCCATCTGAGGCCCCGCGACCGGGCTCGGATCGAACCCGACGAATCCCAGGATCATTCCGCTGGGGCCACCCGCGAAGGCCTGCCCGAACTTGACCATCCAATCGACGTCATGAGCGTGAAGAGCCCTCCGATCCCGTAGGCGAAGAACGGCAACGGGATCAAGATAATCCAAGGGTCGTCCGGACGAAAGCAGAACCAGAAGAGCAAGTAACCGATGATCGAGACGGACTGCGAGAGCAAGAAGGTCTTCTTCTTTCCGATTCTCTGCGAGACGGACGTGACGAACGTGACGATCGGGATGACGGAAATCACGTGCAGAGAGCCGAGGCCGTTCCGTGCCAGGTCGGCCAACGCCCCGCGGCGCCCGGATCTCCGTTGAACATGTAGTGGACGACGATGAGAAGCGATGTTCGAGCTCGATTCGTCTTCGTGACTCTTCGGAACCAGCTTTCAAGAATCAGAAGTCGAGACCGGCTGAAACTCTCACGTCGACTCGGAGAACCTCTCCCGTGCGACGAAAGATCTCTCGGGCTGTCATTCGATCGAGAGATATCCCAGCGACCTCGAGGTTCACTCCGTCGTCGAAGAGAACCGACAGGGAAGACCTCGCCGCCCGGTGATAGACGATCGGCACGACGAGGCGAATCAAATCGATGTCGCCGAGCGCGCTTGCCTTCTCGAGCAGCTCCTGACGATCGATCTCTGCGTCGAGCCCGTCCAGGAAATCGGTGTGGCGCGTGAATGTCTCACGGTTGAACGCCCGAACGAGTTTCTTGAAATCGGTCGTCGGAAGAGCATAGCCCGATTCGAAGATTCCTCCGCGCATCACGTTGAAGAGAACGTTCGAGAAGTGGTGTGCCGAGCCGAGCGTGTCTCCGGTCCTCTGAAGACCGTCCGCCGAGCCGACGATACTTTCGAGATTTCGAGTGCCCTGCTCGACGTCAGCGACGATCAGCCAACTCCGCCGCCCCCCAGGCTCGAAAGCCTGGCTGTCATGAACGAAGTACGCTCCGCGCCGAGACAGCGAGTCAGGAATAGAGATGCTCTTCCGACGCCTCGGCTTCGCGCTCTGTGCGACCTTCGCCGCGTTCCTCGCGGACGCGCCTGCTGATGCCCAATCCCGAACGGTCGCGCGCCAGGTAAAACGCCTCGACCCGAACCATCCGACGATGACCGTCATCGCCGAGATCGGCGGCGGCGGTAGCAAACTCCGCAGCATCGAGAGGTTCTGCCCGAACATCTACATCGTCGGCATCAACTCGTACGGCGGCTTCACGAGCGTCGGGGAGCGCTATCGAAACGCCGGGGGAAAGAAACCGTCCATCGTCGCCGAGGTGGTCGATTTCGTCCTCGGCAGCAAGGACGGTGGCCAGAATTACAGCGACTCGACCCATGCCGAGCTGAAGTCGGTGCGCCTGACGAACCAGTGGCAGAAGGTGCGGCTTCCACTCGATGGCAGGGATTTGAGCCGGATCAAGACGGGATGCGGTCGGTCTTTGTTCGGGCAGGGTCACCCCGTCACGTTTTTCCTCGACGACCTCCGCTACGTCACCCACCGATTCGGCCGCTCCGGGGACTCCGCGCCGGGTCGCTGAATGCCTGGAAACCGGGGCCGACCCGCCGATTCACCTCTTGAAAGCGGGCCCGAGATGTTCGACCATGGCACCCTTTGTCGGCCCGCACCGGGCAGTGGAATTCGTATCGTACCGAGGGTTCAGGTGAAGAAGATCAAGCGCCTGCTCGTCGCCAATCGCGGCGAGATCGCAATTCGTATCTTCCGCAGTGCTCACGAGTTGGGCATTCGGACCGTGGCGATTTACTCGCACGAGGACCGTTACGCGCTCCACCGTCTGAAAGCGGACGAGGCCTACCAGATCGGCGACCCCGGCGAGCCGATCGGCTCGTACCTCGACATCGACGGCATCGTCGCCCTCGCGGGGCGCGAGAAAATCGACGCGATCCACCCCGGCTACGGCTTCCTCTCCGAGAATCCGGGCCTCTCACAAG
>CAYZGY010000101.1:5178-12234 GCA_964478085.1 uncultured Planctomycetia bacterium | reverse complement strand
AATCATCTTCGTCGGACCGAGCACGGAGACCCTCAAGCGACTCGGTGACAAGATCTCGGCCCGCAAGATCGCGGAGACCGCGGGCGTCCCGGTTCTCGCCGGAAGTGGCAATGCCCTGAAGGACGCCGCCGAAGGGCGCGCGCTCGCCGACAAGCTCGGATATCCGATCATCCTCAAGGCGGCGCACGGCGGCGGCGGCCGCGGCATGCGCGTCGTCCACGATCCCGCCGACTTCGACGACAACTACGAGAGCGCCCACCGTGAGTCGCTGACGGCGTTCGGCAGCCCCGAGATCTTCGTCGAGAAGTTCATCCAGCGCGCCCGCCATATCGAAGTTCAGCTCCTCGGTGACCAGCACGGTGGGCTCGTCCATCTCTACGAGCGCGATTGCTCCGTTCAGCGACGACACCAGAAGGTCGTCGAGATCGCGCCGGCGCCAAATCTCGACTCCAGCATCCGAGACGCGATCTGCGACGCCGCCGTCAAGATTGGCAAGGAGGCCAGCTACTCCGCCGCGGGAACGGTCGAGTTTCTCCTCGACGCCGCCACCGGCGAGTTCTACTTCATCGAGGTCAACCCGCGTATCCAGGTCGAGCACACGGTCACGGAAGAGGTGACCGGCATCGACATCGTGAAGAGCCAGATCCTCGTCGCGAAGGGCGCGAAGCTCACAGACGCCGGGATCGACCTCCCCTCGCAGGATTCTATCAGCCTCTCGGGCTTCGCGATCCAGTGTCGCGTGACGACAGAGGATCCGTCGAACAAGTTCATGCCCGACTACGGCCGCATCGCGCACTATCGTTCCGCGAGCGGCATGGGCGTGCGACTCGACGCGGGCTCGGCCTTCTCGGGTGCGGTCGTCAATCCGTTCTACGACTCGCTGCTCGTCAAGGTCACCGCGTGGGCGCGAAGCTTCGACGATGCGGTGATGCGCATCGAGCGCTGCCTCCAGGAATTCCGCGTTCGTGGCGTCAAGACGAACGTCCCGTTCCTCCTCAAGCTCGTGATGCACCCGACCTTCGTCGACGGGACGTGCACGACGAGGTTCATCGACGAGACGCCGGCGCTCTTCCGCTTTCCGCGGCGCCTCGACCGTGCGACGAAGCTTCTCAGCTACCTCGGAACGACGGCGATCAACGGCAGCCCGCTCGTCACGGGACGTCCGCAAGCCGCGCGAACGGCGCCGGCGCCCGTCCCCGAGGTCGACAAGTCTCAGCCGATTCCCGACGGCATGCGCCAGCGTCTGCTCGCGCTCGGGCCGGACAAGTTCGCGAAGGAGGTGCTCGCGGAGAAGCGCCTGCTCCTCACCGACACGACCTTCCGTGACGCGCACCAGTCGCTCCTCGCGACACGTATGCGTACGGCCGACCTGCTCAACATCGCCGACGCCTACGCACGCCTCCTACCGAGCCTCTTCTCGCTCGAGATGTGGGGCGGCGCGACTTTCGACACGACGATGCGCTTCCTCGGCGAGTGCCCGTGGCGACGCCTCGAGCAGATGCGCGAGCGAGTTCCGAACATCCTCTTCCAGATGCTCCTGCGAGCGTCGAACGCGGTCGGCTACACGAGCTACCCGGACAACGTCGTCGAGGCGTTCGTCACCGAGGCGGCCGCGACGGGCATGGACGTCTTCCGCGTCTTCGACGCGCTGAACTGGCTCCCGAACATGCAGATCGCGATGGAAGCGGTTCGAAAGACCGACGCGATTTGTGAAGCGACGATCTGCTACACAGGCGACATCCTCGACCCGAAGCGCACGAAGTACGACCTCGGGTACTACGTCGAGCTCGCGAAGGAGCTCGAGAAGATGGGCGCGCACATCCTCGCCATCAAGGACATGGCGGGACTGTGCAAGCCGTACGCGGCGCGCAAGCTCATCGAGACGCTCAAGCAGGAGATCGGCATCCCGATCCACTTCCACACACACGACACCGCGGGCGTCCAGGCCGGCGCCGTGTTCCAGGGAGCGGAAATCGGGCTCGACATCGCCGACGGCGCGATGGCGCCTCTCTCGGGCGGAACGTCGCAGCCGAACCTCAACGCGATGGTCGAGTCCCTGCGATTCACCGATCGCGACACGGAGCTCTCGGACGAGCACCTCGACTCGATCGCGGAGTACTGGCGCTGCGTGCGCGAGTTCTACGCGCCGTTCGAAAGTCCCGTCCTCCCGGCCGGAGCGGATCTCTACCGCCACGAGATGCCCGGTGGCCAGTACACGAACCTCTTCCAGCAGGCGAAGGCTCTCGGCCTCGCGGATCGTTGGCCCGAGGTGCGACAGGTTTACGCGGACGTCAACCAGGTCCTCGGGGACATCGTCAAGGTCACGCCGACCTCGAAGGCGGTCGGGGATCTCGCGCTCGTTCTCATCGCGAACGACATGAGCGCGAACGAGGTTGGCTACGGCCAAAAGAACCTCGCCTAGCCGCTGGCGGGGCTCGACCTGGGGGGGGGGGGTTTGGGTCCGCCCGTCGGCGGCTTCCCGCCGAAAGTCATCGAGCGCGTCTTGCGCGGCGAAAAGCCCGTCGACGGCCGACCCGGCGCGAGCATGCCTCCCGCCGACTTCAACGCGGCACGCGACGAGATCGACAAGCTCGTCGAAGGCGAGCCGAAGGATCGCGACGTGATCTCGTACCTCCTCTATCCCGAGGTCTTCGAGAACTTCGCGAAGCTTCGCAAGCAGTACTCGGATCTCAGCGTCCTCCCGACGCCGATCGCATTCTACGGCCTTCAGGTCGGCGAGGAGACGGCGTTCGAGATCGAGCCCGGCAAGACGCTGATCATCAAGCTGCTCGCCATCGGTGAGCCGAACGCCAGTGGCAGCCGCACGGTCTTCTTCGAGCTCAACGGACGTCCGCGCGAAGTCAACATCGTCGACGCCTCGCTCGAGTCCTCCGAGGGAAGCGGCCGCAAGGCCAGCGCCTCCGACCCGAACCAGGTCGGCGCGGCGATGCCCGGCATGGTCGTCAATGTCGCGGTCTGCGCTGGCGACAAGGTCGTCGAGGGCCAGAAGCTCGTCGTCCTCCAGGCGATGAAGATGGAGACGGCCGTCACCGCGGAGCAAGACGCCGTGGTGAAGGAGGTCGTCGTCGAGCCGGGGACGCAAGTCGAGACGGGCGATCTACTGCTCGTGCTCGAATCCTAGACCGAAGACTTCTCCTTCTGAAGCTTCGTCACCAAGTCGATCAGGTAGCCCGAGAGCACGCGGACGCGTCGTCCCGACCGAAGGCGACGACGATCACGTTCGGAGGCGGATCGAGCGCCTCCGCCTTCGTCAAGCCGCCGACGCGAACGAGCTCGCGCACCCAGTCGGCGTAGCGCGTTCCCTTCTCGACGGACGCCGACAAAGCGGCCGAGTCCCCGAGGACCGCGATCTGGACGGGCGTCTCGGACGCGACGAGTCGGTCAGCCCCGAGACAGAACACCAAGAGCGAAAGAAGTCGCTTCTTCATATGCACCTCCCACGTCTTGACGGCATCGGACTCGTTCACGCACAGGGAATTCAGCGAATTCCTCTCTTTTGACTGAACCGTCCCGCGCCCGCCCCGTATGCGGCGCCGAGCCGGCGCCTCGACATCACTTGATCGCGTCCGGCCCCGCGATTAGCCTTCACCGTAATCCGAAGGAGGTGGCCAGGCTGCAGAATCGACAGGAGCGTTTTGTCTCGGCTCGGGCAGTGACGCTCGTCTTCGGTCTCGTCTTCGAGATCGCCGAGCCCGGACATCGTCGCATGGTCTTCGTCGGCAATCGTGCGAACCAGAACGCCGCGGCTCACACCAAGAGGCTGTTCCGCATCGTCGTTCCGCCGGTACGCGGCAAGGAGCTGATTTCGTACCTCGCCGAAATCGAATCACACCAGGAGCCTGATCGATGAAGATGACAGTGATCGGCATTCTCGTCGGTATCGTGGCCGGCATGATCGTCATGATGGCCCTCCACATGGCGAGCGCGCTCGTGTACCCGCTTCCCGAGGGCGTCTCCTTCACGTCGCAGGAGCCCGCGAACCAGGAGCGCCTGAAGGAGTGGTTCCGAACACTGCCCGACGGCGCATTCGTGCTGGCGATCATCGCTCACGGACTGGGGTGCATGGCCGGAGGCGTCGTCGCGATGCTGATTTCCGGTCGACGCTCCTTCGCTCCGCCACTCGTCGTCGGAGTCTTCTTCACGGTCGGCGGAGTGATGAACTCCTCGCAAATCCCGCACCCTGATTGGTTCCCCTGGGCGGACTGGCCGATCTACCTCGTCCTCGCATGGCTCGCAGGCCGCCTGCTCATTCGAGGAGAATCCGAAGAGCCGACCGTGGCCGAAAGCGAGTAGTCGTCACCAGCGGTTACGAGCGCAGATTCGATCTCGTACGCCACTCGGTGATCGGTAGCATCGTCTTCGTCACGGAGGAGATTCGCGAATCGGCGCAAGGAAGGATCCTTCCACGCCGCTTCACAGCACGCCTTGGCGCACGCCGCTTTCGGGAAGCCGGCGTCCTGCGCGATGCCGAGGACTACGGCGAAGGGCTCGGAGTCCGCCGTTGGTGCAGCTCGACACCCGACGCTGAATGACACGAGCAGCAGAGACCTGCGCCTCATTCGCTCAACTTGAACTCCAGGTAATCGATATCGCCGATGCTGCCCGACGCCCCCTCGGCGTCCATGACCATCTTGAGAATGAAACGCCCCGCCGGCAGCTCAGCGGTCGTCGAGATCATTTCGAGCGTCTTCCAACTCTTGGTGTCCGGGATGTCGATCGGCCCCGACACGTCACGCCCCCCGACCTCGAGATGGAACTGGCCGCCCTTCCTCTGCGAAGCGACCGGAATGTCGATGGTGTAACGCCCCGCCTTTTTCACCTCGACGCTGTACGCGAGCCACTCGCCCGAGCGCGTCCAGCCGATTCCGAAACCGTTCGAGGCATCGGAACGCTCCTCGATGTCGACTTGAGTCACACCGCGATAGTCGGCGCCATGGTTCTTCTCGTCCACGTCCGCGTAGGCGACACCGGCAGGTCCTTCGTCGTAATGTTCGGCTTCGATGAGACCCGGAATCGCGTGCGGCGTCCCTCCGAAAGCCGCGGTCGGATTCGGTAGCTCGTCAAGCCTCTGCTGGTCCACGCAGGAAACGAGCGCCATTACGCTCAGGACAGCCGCCAAGACTCTCTGCGTCATCGTTCACTCCGATACGAACAGGGTTTCACAGGAAAAGGAGATCTCTTCCGATCGACGAACAGGGTACGCAGCTCGACGGCTTGCCGCAAGATTCGACGACGGCTGCTGGCCGGCAGGGTATCGACGTGCCGAGACTCCTTCGAGGCGCTGCCCCCCTGTCGCTTCGGAGGTTTCCGACCTTACTCAGTTTCCATTCGCCGGACGCGTTCGACGCTGCACAGGAACCGGACGCTGAGGGCGATTCTGATGCCGTTGGTCGACGGATGTCGAGATGACGTCACGACGAGGCGCCGCGTCGCTCGATCTCCGCGTCGACCCGGAGGAACCCTACGCCCGAGCTCGCTTTTGGGGGCTGGTAGCGTCGAGCTCCTGGTGGAGACTCAATAGAGCCGCGAATCTCGAAAAGAACCGGAAGAATCTGCCGTCACCACCCAAGGGCCACGAGACGGAATACGAAACTCACTCGGCCTCGACCCGCAATCGCGCCGCGCCGAGACAACCTTCGAATCGATCGGTCCAGGCCGCAAGGATCGAATCGCCCGACGGAGCCATCCGCAAAAAACCGTCGAGACGTAAACCCGACGCTGTCGCGATTTTCTTCGATGCTCCTGCCGTGCCCGGAGTCATCGCCCGGGCCCGCCACTCGGCCACTCCGCCCTGTGTCTCGAGCCAAGTGACGACGAGCGCTCCGTTCGACGCGAATCGAGCGTCGACTCGACCGAGCGGCGAGCCGTCGTCGACACGAGTCGGAGCCTGGAACGAGCGACCTCGATCCTCGGAAAACGAGACCAGTACGCGCGGTTTCTCATCGTGGCCGTGCGTATACCACACGAGCGCGACGCGTCGCCCATCGCTCGCGAGCGCAGGGCCGTTGACGGGACATCCGGGCGTACGCCAGCCGTCGTCTCGAATCGAGATCGGCACCGTGAAGCCCGCTTCTCTTCCCGGTCGCTGCCGGACCACGTGAATATCGCGAACCTCATCAGGCGTTCGACCACGGTACGCGACGATCATCGCACCGTCGCTCGTCCGAACGGCGTCGGTCTGACAGCAATCGCAGACGCGCGCATCGATAACCGTCTCGGCGGAGAGACTGCCGTCAGCCTCGATCACTCGTGAGTAGAGCGCCGTCAACGCGTGCCCGTGTCCCGCCCCGCCGGCGCGTGGCGCACCGACCTGCGGGCGTCCGTCGAGCCAGACCGCAGCGACCCGACCTCGCTCGAGAGGGACGAGTGAAACGAAGCCATGCTCTGACTCGGACTGATCTTCATGAAGCACGCGCGGCGAGCTCCACGTTTCGCCGGCGTCCTTCGACCTCGCGAACCAGACGGAGTACGCATAGGTCCCCTTCCCGTTCTTCGCGAGCCACGTAGCGAAGAAAGTTCCTTCCGACGACTCCGCGATCGTCGGGAAGTCGGCCCAATTGACGAACCAGTCCCTCCCTTCTGCGACCGTGCTCGGCTCGGACCATCGCTCGTCTCGAAGCGTCGAGACACGCAGACGATGACTGTCGCCCATCGGTTCGACCCAGGAAGCGAGGACCGCGCCCGATCGCAGCGGAAACAGCGAGGGGAATCGCCCATCGGGCGCGAGCGGGCCATCGATCGATTCGACGACGACGTCGAAGACGGTGTCACGAGGCGCTGCGCAAGACGCTGCGCAAGCCGTCAGGAAAAGGAGCACTGGGGAGTAGAGACGGGCGAGACTCACGGACAGATATCGATCGCGCAATACAACGCCTCGTCGCAACTCGGAAACGCGCCGGGAGGCGGCGGCCCCGCGAGAAAAAGGTAGCTCGCCGTGAAGATCGCGTCGCTGAGGTCGCGGGCACTATCGGAGTTCGAATCACAAGCGGCGAGACAGTCTGGACCGGTTTTGCCACGAACGAGGTAGTTGAGGTG
>CAYZGY010000101.1:0-5141 GCA_964478085.1 uncultured Planctomycetia bacterium | reverse complement strand
AAAGAACAACGCTCGCGCCTCACCCACCAAGAACGGCTGCTCTCCCCGGGCATAGTCGATATCGGAAAACTGAAACGTCGACGGTCGATTTGGTTGCTCCTCACCAAAGGCGGTGTCAGCGCTACGGATCGACACGGTGAACTCGCTTCCGCCGGCCGGCGACAAGCCGGTCAAATCGACCACGATCTCACCCAGCAGGTGATTCCCAACCGGCAAGTGTGCGTCGAGGGTATCGTAGGTTACCGTCGAGCCGAACTCGTGTGCGGCAAATCCGACGATTTCGCGCCGGCCCTCACGCACCGCAGCCGAAGGTCGAAACGAGAACGCCGAGTAGTCTGCCCCGTTCGCGGTTAACTCGGGCGAGCTTCCCGAGACGTCGATCTCGAAAAACACGAGCCCCTCGTTCGCGTCGGCCGTAAGCTCGAGCGAAATCGGAAGAACGACGCTTGCGGCGTCGACCTCCGCCGCCTGCAGATCGAGGGTCACCGTCCCGGCTTCGAGATCGGAGCTCACCAGCGACAACGCCAGGACGCCGACAAGTGGCTGACGGAAGAGTGGAATAGGTGTCGAGTTCGATCTCACAAGCTCGATCCGAATCGTCGTCGAAGAATCTCGTAGTCGAAGGGGTCGACGTCGCCGTCTCCGTCTCCGTCGAGGTCGTACGCGAACTCGTACCGCGGGTCGCCGATGCGGCTGCGGAAGTGGAGAATGAACTCCCCGAGTTCCACCTCGTTGACCACGCGGTCACCGTTGAAATCGCCAAAGAGTCGACGGAACTCGAAACCGTAGACGCCGTCCTCCTCTCCATCGTCGTCGAGGATACCACGACGATCGTCGTCCGCTGCGCGAATCAAGCCGAGATCGAGCTCGAGTCGGTAGATTCCGTCATCGAGCAATGTGAGCGGCGTGACCTCCAAGCCGACTTTCGTCGATCCGATGTAAGGTAGCAGCCCGTTGAAAGAGTCGATTCGGCGTCCAAGCGGCCGATTCGCCCGAGCTCTTCGTCGCTGAAACTCGCCAATGCCTCCTTGCATCGACCTGCCGTCGACAAGACGCTGCCATCGACAAGACGCTGCCATCGAAGTCGAGCGTGAGCCTTCCGAGTCGCTCCGTGTGAATCCGTTCAGTGACCATGCTCCGCGAAAGCGACCGGATTTGATCGTAGGGCTTCTCGTCGAGCTGGCCGAGCGAGCGGGATACCGACGAGACGCTCGGCAACCTGCTCGAGCCGACCGTTCTGAGAACGAGTGGGTCGTCACGGTAGCAGTCGAGGTCCCGCAGGCGACGCCACCCGAGAATCAAGTGGACCGTCAGCAGCAAGAGGACGCGGTGGGGTTCGTAACCCGCTGACGAACGAATGCGACAAGGCCCGAGAAGGAGGTGAGGGATTGATCTTCGAGCTGGAGCTCTGGTATCTCCCTGGTCGGGGCGTGGATCTCTTCGTTCGAAATTCTCGTGTGCTCTCCGCTTCTTTGTCGTGATGGAACCGGAGAGCGTTCTTTCTATCACGGCCGAGAAGTAAAGCGGTTGCTGGACTTCACGACAGGTGAGCTTCGTCAACAACGAGCTCGTGCCCGAAGAACGGCGCGATACACCGTGGAGAAGCCGTTTCAGCACACATCACGGACGACAGGTTCGCGACTGACGGGTGAGGCGGGCCACCGTCACCTCGCGATTCGAACCTCGGACATCGTCGCGATGAATCCGAGTCCGGTCTCGCTGCTGCCGCCGGGCTTGACGGCGTCCCTGCGGCGCGATGAGCTCGTCGACCTGCTGCGCTATCTGAGCTCGCTCGGAAAAGAGTCGCCGTCAGCGAAGACCCGAGACGCCTACAGATCGGATCTTGCTGCGCGAAACGAGCTCGGGGCACTGAAGGGGCCCGCGTGGGATTTCGACAGCTCCGCGACGAGCTCCTTCGACTGGTAGCGTTCGATCGCGCGGACGGCGGCCGGGTCGCGTCGATTCCAACACTGGACTTTCCACCAGTAGGTCTTGCCGGCCTCGAGCTTCTTGCCTCGGTAGGCGATGTTCGTTCGCTCGCCGCTCTCGATCTTTCCACTGTCCCAAAGATCGCCACGGTCTCGGGCGAGACCCGCCCCACTGCTCGCGACGAGAATACGATACGCGACCTGCTCTTGCTTCCAGCCGTTCCGGTCGAGCTTCCAGCTGAACTTCGGCGTGGCCCGTGTCGCGTCACACTTCGGCGAATCGATGCGCATTCCGAGACGTCGAACGACGGGGGCGAACGGATCCCCCGGACGCTTCGAGAGGTCGACGTAGCGAGCGAGGTCGCGAACCGCAATCACGGTCGCTCCCGCGTCAGCAAGGTGCTTCATATCCTTACGAAATCGCTCGACGGAGATCGAGCAGTGGCGGTGAACGTCGGGAACACCGTGGTACGTGAGCACGGTCACGCGCCCTTCTTTCGCCTGCGCCAGCGCACGAACGATGTAGCTGTCGTCGAGAGCCCCGCTGCCGCGGATCAAGGTGCTCGGAATCAGGAACGGATCATCTTCCTGCGGGAAGTAAGCACGACCGGGCCCTCCGAGGTCTTCGAGTGGACGCTCCGGATCGCTCCCCCGTCGCGCGGAGCGGTATCCGTACTTCGTCAGCGCTCGAAGGATCCGCCGGTCGAAGTGTGCCCCTGGGTAGGCGAAGGTGGTCGCCTTGGGAATTCCGTTCGCGGCGCAGGCGCGCTCGAAGTCCGCGATCTGCTTCTCGATCTGCTCCTCGGACAGGTCAAGCAGATTCGGATGCGTCGTCGTGTGACAGCCGATCTCGAAGCCGGCCTCATGAAGCGCCGCGACCTGTGGCCAAGTCAGGCGCTCGTCTCTCCCGACCCAGCCCGAAGTGACGTAAAACGTCGCACCGAAGCCGTGCTTTTCGAGAGTCGGTGCGACCGTCGTGTAGTCCGACGCGTTGCCGTCGTCAAATGTGAGAACGACGAGCTTGTCGGGTATCGGCAGGAGCGGCCTCTTTTGATCGGAAGCGGCACGGGACACGGCGACGCAGAGAACGACAAGGAAACTGAGCACCGAGACAAGCGTTCTACGATTCATGGATTCCGTCACTCCCAGAAGAGATCGTCGAATCGCAAAGCGTAAAGCTCCGCGTCCCCCTCCATCTCGAATCGCACCGAGACGGTCGTCGACACGACCGGGGCGAGCTCGAACCCGTTGAGCCACTCGACGGGCTCACCGATCTCGAGCCCGCCGCGGATGGGCTTGCTCGCCGCGAGCTGCGCGCCGGCGGCATCGAGCAAGAACACTCGTAAACTACCGGAAGACACATCACACGTGATCTTCATCTCTTCGCTCGGGAGACTGAAGGAACGAGAGCGAACCTCGCCTTGGCGTTTCCCCTCGATGACGCAGTATCCCGATCGAATCCGCTCCAGGCGCGGCTCGACGACGCGAAAGCTCCTGGCACCCTCGGCAGACGCGATGAACGATGGCGTCTCACCCACCACGTAGTCATTGCGAGGTGGCAAGACGAAGTCGTCGTCCGCCGCTCGCGAACTTCCGGGCGGCTTCGGATCGTCGCCAACCTCCTCGAAGCTGACGTCGAAAACTTCAGCGTCACCCTCCAGCCGAAACTGCACGTAAAGCTCCTGGCCGACCCATTGGCTGATCGGGCCATCTTGCCACGGGATCGGTTGATCAACCTCGTAATCGCCGCTCAGCCAATGACTGTCACGCACGCGCGTGTCGCTCTCGTCCATCAACAAGACCATCAACCGCCCGCTTGGCGCGTTGTAGCTCACTCTCATCTGGCTCGATGGCAATCGAAACCGGTGCGTACGCAGGACACCCGAATCGGCGTCGCTCTTGACGCGATACCCCTTCGTGCCCTTCGGGATGCGTGCACTCGTCGATCGAGACGGCTCTACGTTCTCCGACGATCGATAGACATCATCATCGGTGAAACGAAGCCGGTCTCGCCAGCTCAGGACGATCTCCGGCGAGTCGACCTGCAGAAGCCACGCGAGGTTGAACCTCGCCATCCAGTCTTTGCCGCTCAAGAGGTAGATGAATCCTTCACTCGGCGTACCTCGCCGGCCTTCGGCGAGCCAGGTGTAGTTTCCCGGACCTCGTTTGATCAGGCGCTGGTGCGGCCAGCTCTTTCCGCCATCGAAGCTGACCCAGACTCGGATGTTCTGGCGCTTCGGCAGCGAAGGAGTCGGAGAGCTGAAGAGGAGAATGTCGCGATCGTCACGATCGAGTCGTAGGAGCCCGGCCTTGCAGCCGTAGACGTCGGGCGGCCCGTCGAAAAGCTCGTCGTCCTGGTGAAGGTCTCGCCACGTCTCGCCGCTGTCATCGCTGTACGCAACCCAACGATTACCCCGTCGTGTGTGAGTCCGCGAGTTGAGGTAGATCGTTCCGTCTCGAAGCTCGACGAGTCCGGACTCGCCCGTGCCGTCGAGCGGAAACGGCTCGCTCGCGTGCCAGGTCTTTCCATGGTCGTCACTGTAGATCGCGTTGGTGTAACCGCTGTTCTCGGCGAGCTTCTGGTACTTCGGGAAGACGCGAGAAGGCACGAGGAGTCGTCCCTTGTGCGGGCCCTTTCGAATCGTGATTCCGGGATCACAGGCCGCGTTGGGCACAGAGAGGAAGCCTCGAGCGTCCTTCTCCATCTCGAGCTTCTCGAGACTCCACGTCTTGCCGTGGTCAGGGCTCTTGTACAAGACCGGAGCCGGATGGAGCGACGTCAAGAAAACCGTGATCTCGCCCGTGTTCTCATCGACGACGCTCGTACCGAGACTCGTGATTCCGTGGTGCTTCTCTTTTCCGCGAGCGCTACCGTCGTAGGGCCCGATCCCCATCGTCTCCCAGTCGAGCGGAAAGCTCTCGCCGATCTGCTCGTGCTTCGACCAAGTCTCACCGCCGTCCTCGGAACGCTTGAGCCAGATCTTGCCGTCGCTGCGTTTGTCGGGATGCGGATCGCCTTGAAGGCTGAACAGAAGAACGGTCCCGTCGAGCGCGACGTCCAGGACGCCGTAGACATTGTCCTCGTCCCAGACCTCGAAGAACGGCTCGGGTGCGCGGACCGTCGCAGGATTCTCGCAGGCCGCGGCCGCCAGCAGTGTCAGCAGCAGCCCGGTCAAAACGGGCAGAGATCGGCGTGAGAGGATCAGAGGTTCG
>CAYZGY010000100.1:607-14743 GCA_964478085.1 uncultured Planctomycetia bacterium | reverse complement strand
CTCGAGCCCACGAAGGTATCGCAGCGGCAGTACGAGCTTCGAGAGAAAGAGATCGGACTCGGGGTCCGAGTCTGGGGTGGTCGAACGATTCGGCTCCATGGGAATCCCCTCCGCGCCTTTCCATCAAACGATCACGGACACGAATCGTAACGCAAGCACGTCAGGGCCACAGCCGGAAAGATACCCCCGTCATCGTAACCGCATCCCGTCAAGCCGGGCGGGGGTGGCGGAGCGCCACCGTGGAAGATGTAGTTGAGCTCGGCGACCGGGTCGGAGACGTCGATGACTTCGTCGTTGTTGAAATCGGCCGCTTTTCGACAAGGCATCGGAGGGGTCGGCGACTCGAACAGGAAGAGAAGCGTCGCGACCGGATCCGACACGTCGATGGTGCCGTCTTGATTCGAGTCGCCGCGACGGAAGCTCTCGTGAATCACGACCCGCTTCGTCACCGGAACGCTCGTTCGAATGCCTCCACCACGCACGGGCACCTGCTTGACGACGAGAGTCACGTCGTAACGCTTGGTGCCCCGCGCGATCGGTGACTCGGGTGGCGGGAAAGTGATGTTGACCACGCCGTTGCACGACTCGTACCCCGCCGCCGGCGTGATGACGACTCCTGCGTGCGGTGAGACCGACCACTCGAAGGGGTAGAGGAACTCGAGGAGACCCGAGCAAGTCACGACTCCCGCGCCGCCGCCGCCACCGCCGCTCCCGATGCCGGATTCGGAGTCGGTACCGTCGACGTTCCAATCCGTGCGGCCGATCTCCTGCGGGTCTGGGCAGATCGCCGCGGTCGGATCGTCCACTTGGCCGGCCGCCGGATCGCTCGGGCCGAGCATCCAGAGGAAATCGATCATCGTGTCGGAAAGCGGCTCGGCGTAGGTACCACAGGTCGAGATGTCGCCGGTGTAAGGATTCGCGCCAGAAGCGGCCGAACCGATGTAGATCGAATGCGCCGTGCTGAAGACCGAGAGATCCCCGGGCGCGTCGGTTTTCGCGACCTCAACGCCGTCGATGAACAGTCGGTGCTTCGCCGGCATACCGCCGACCTCGTGTCGACGCGTCAAGACGATCTGGTGATCGAGAGTATCCGAGAGATCCGCGTCGAACTCGAGTCGAACGACTCCCATCGACGTATTGACCTCCGCGACGAATCGCTGTGCGTCCCCCGCCGGCACTACCTCGACACCGATTCGCCAATTGAACTCGGTCGGCGTCTTCGAGAGGCTGAAGATATGCGCGGGGACCCCGAACGCCGCGCCGGGCTGTGTGCTCGAAACGTTCGAGACCCACAGCTCGATGGTCAACTCGTCCGAGTCGATCATCTCTTGCGCGAGACAGGCACCCGCGCTTCCCGACGTGTAATAGGCTCCGCCGCCCGTCGACGATCCGGGTCCGGCACCACCGCCGTCGCCCCCCGCACCACCGCCACCGCCACCGTTATCGATCCGACAAATCTCGGGGTCGAAACGTACGGTGGACACGAGCTGCTCACCGTCCGGGTTGTCGGGATTGTCCGGGTCGCGAATGCGGTTGACGAGCTGGACCGCACACTCGGAAACGTCACTCGGGATATTGAGATTGAGGTCGAAAGGAATATTGACGTTCGTCCGATCTGGGACGAACTTCGGCGCGGGACCGAGAACTTCCTGAACCCCTCCGACGCCGACGCCTCCCCCGGGCTCATCTCCACCCAGCTGATAAAGCGCTGTCGGCGTCGTCGGAGGAAATACCGCGATCGTGAACTCCGACCGCGCGCGAAGTACGACGCCGTCCAAGTCCCGCCGAACGATCTCGACGAAGACCGGATGTTCACGTCCGGCTTGGTCGAAACGCGGCGCCCAGTCGACACGACCGGTCTCGGGATCGACGGTCAGACCTTCGGGACCCTCGCGAAGGAAGAACTGCGGGAACGGTGTTCCGCTCGCGAGATTGATCTGAAATCGAAGCCGGTGACGGCGCTGGTTACGGATTCCGAGGGGTGGATTCGCGAGCGTCCGCTGAAAGATCGGATGCACGGGAACGGGTCGGATCTCCTTGAATCGCTCGTGCTCGACACCCGCACGCACGACGAGCACCTCGAACTCACCGAAGCCCTCGGCGGCCGGTCGTTCGAAACCTGCACGCGCGATCACGCGCAGCCTGAGTCGCACGATGAACTCCGGAAAATTTTCGGGCAAGGGACGAATAAGAACTCGAGCGATCGCGCTTCGCGGGTCGAGAATCCCTACGACCCCGCGTGCCGACTCGTCGATCTCCCAGAAGTACTCGAGGTTGCGACCGCCTTCGAAGTCGAGCGAAGGCGTACCGTCGATCACGAACTCGACCGGACGACCCGGCGGCTGCATGACCGTCTTCGAGAACTCCGGGGTGACCTTGACGTCGAGCGGTGGTGACTCTTCTTGGGGGCACTGGATCGCGCAGAAGTGCGGAATCGAGATTTCGTCGCCGCGGCGGAAGGAGACGCCGATGCGGATGAACTTTCCCGGCGGGAAGTCGAGAATCTGCGCGCTTCCGACACCGGGCGGGATCGCCTCGTGGATCGGCAAAAAATCTCGGTTCGGGTCTCCCGGAAGAATGGCGACGAGCTGAATCGACTCGAACTCGAACCGCCGCGGCTCGCTCCACTCGATGCCGACGTGGGGCTTGTCGTTGCTCAGGCAGAAGCAGAAGACGTCTGCGACGACAGGAAACTCGGGGTTTACCTGAAAGATCGGCTCTCTGGGGCCCCCATCAATGTCCTGAGCTACAACCGTCCCAGCGATCGAACAGGCCATGAGCGACCACCAACACACGACGAGTCGTCGAGCGCGGGTTTTGCCGTGACGAGATTCCTCAACGAGCGAGCGCGACATCGTGGCCTCCCGGGCCGATCACACACCGAAGAAAGCGGGGGCAAGGCGGCTCGTCGGTTCACCCAGACCTCGGAGTGGGACCTTCCACGCTCCATCTCCGCGATTGAGCGTGCCTCATGATTCTGCCACGGCCATCGTAGCACACCGGGTCGGGTTCGCAACGCGGACGAGCGCTCCCGAAAGGCCAGAATCGGACGGACGGCGGTTGTGACAAAAAAAACCGAGATGGGGCCGATAGCGCGAAAATGTTAGTGTGCTGTCCAGCCTCCATCGACAAACAGGCACGAGCCCGTGACGAAGCTCGAGGCGTCGCTGCTGAGGAAAATCGCCGCACCCTCGATCTCGTGAAGCTCTCCCCAGCGCGCGAGCGGCACGGCGCCGACGATGAACTTCTTCGTATCGGGCTTGTCCGCGATGGGGATGTTCATCGGGGTCAGGAAAGGACCGGGGCAGATCGAATTGACCGTGATGCCGTGCTCGGCCCACTCGAGCGCCAGAACTCGCGTCATCTGGATCACCGCGCCCTTACTCGAGGCGTACGGCGTTCTCCCGCCGACACCGACGACCGAAAGCGTGCTCCCCATGTTGATCACACGCCCGTATCCGGCCTTCTTCATGTGCGGAGCAACCGCGCGACAGCAGAGCCACGGTCCGCGGACGTTGATGCTCATCACTTGCTCGAACTCGTCGACCGAAAGCTCCTCGATCGGATTGCGGATGTTGATACCCGCGTTGTTGATCAGCACGTCGACCTGGCCGAATTCCGCGATCGTTCGATCGACGAGCGCAGCGACCTGCGCCTCGTCCGTCACGTCACACGCGAGGCCGATCGCCTTCGTCCCGAACTCTTCGGCGATCGCGGCAGCCTCACGCTCGGCCTCCTCGGCATTTCGACTGCAGAGCACCACGTTGCCTCCCGCAGACGCAAGCGCGCCCGCCATGTTTCGTCCGAGGCCTTTCGTGCCGCCCGTGACGATCGCGACGCGACCGTCGAGCCGAAAGAGATCGATGCCTGGCATTTCCCTGATCCTCCTGTGAGACTGTCTGACCGAGTTCGTGATGAAGGCCACAAGATAACACGCGCGAGCGTTCGGAAGCCCCATCGATGCCGACCCCACACGAAAAGCGCCAGCAGCTCCGAGAGCTACTCGACGGCCCGAAGATCATTCGATCGATGGGCGCGCACGACGTCTTCACCGCGCTCCTTCTCGAGGAGGCCGGCTTCCAGGCGATGTTCCTCGGCGGCTTCGGCGCCGCGGCGAGCCTTCACGGTCTCCCCGATCTCAACTTCCTCGGACTCGATGAGATGGCGGCGGCCGTACGGCGCATGGCCACTCGCGTCGACGTTCCGGTGATCGCCGACGCCGACACGGGCTATGGCGACCTCCACAACGTCGCGCGAACCGTCGAAGAGTTCGAGCGGGCCGGCGCAGCGGGTCTACTCATCGAGGATCAGGTCTTCCCGAAGCGCTGCGGCCACTTCGAGAAGAAGTCGGTAATTCCGGCGGACGAGATGATCCTCAAGATCCGCGCCGCCGTCCGCGCGAAGGCGGACGACGACCTCGTGATCGTCGCACGCACCGACGCACGCGCCGTCGAAGGGCTCGACTCAGCGATCGACCGCGTCAACCGAGCCTGCGACGCCGGAGCGGACATCGCGTTCATCGAAGCCCCCGAAAGCGTCGAAGAGCTCGAGGAGATCGCCCGACGCGTGCCCTGGCCGAAGTTCGCGAACATGCTATCGTTCGGGAAGACCCCGATTCTCACGGCGCAAGATCTCGAGGACCTCGGTTACAAGTTCGTCGTCGCGCCGATCGAGACCCTTCTCGTCGCCGCCAAAGCGATTCTCAGCCTGTCGAGGACCTTTCTCGACGACGGCGACGCGCGCTCGCTCGAGAGCTCGATGATGACCTTCGACGAGATCAAGTCACTGCTCGGGCTCGACGAATACCTCGGGCTACGAGACGAGCTCTCGAGCTGACTCGCGCTTCGTCGCCCCTGGCAGATATCGACTTCGCAGCTCCGCGCCGTAGGCCTCGGGCTCCATCCACGAACGGATGTACTTCGAGGACGCTCGTCGACCTCGCTGAATCGCGCGACGCTTCCGCAGCGACTTGATGAATTGTCGAGCAACCTTGAGGTACGAGAGCATCATCGACGGGCGCCGGAACGTCGTCTTGACCACCCGATGAAGCTCGTAGAGCGCAAGGTGCGGCAGGAGGCGGAAGATTGTCGAGAGGCTCGCGTTCTTGAGGATGCTCAAGTAGCGGTTCGCGAACGCATGCCGCTGAATCGGCGAAGCCCGACTCGTCGCGTGTTGGCGGATGTGATCGGCCGTCGTACTCGGCTCGTAGATGCACTTCCACCCGCGTAGTTGCGCGCGCCAGTTGAGGTCGGAGTCTTCGAGGTAGGCGAAGTACTCGCTGTCGAAGTAGTCATCGCCGAGCCGGATGTCCTCGAGCATCTCGCGACGATAGAGCGCCGCAGCGGCCGTGACGCCGAAGACCTCCTCACGCTCGTCGAACTGCCCTTCGTCGCGCTCCTCTTCACCGCGGTTGACCATGCGGAGCGTTTGGAAAAACCTCTCGCCGGCCGAGTCGATGAGGGGCGGCGTCCCGTCCTTCGGCTTCGGCCCTCGCAGGAGCTTCCCGGAAGCCCAGCCGACGCGCGGGTCGCTCTCGATCGCGAAGACGAGCACTTCGAGAAACTCGGGGTCGAGCACGACGTCCGTGTTCATCAGGAGGACGAACTCTCCCGAGCTTGCCTCGATGCCCTGATTGTTCGCGACGCAGAACCCGGTGTTGTGGAGGTTCTGAATGATCTTCGCACGCGGGCGTTTGTGCTGAAGCCACTCGAAACTGCCGTCGGTCGATCCGTTGTCGACCACGATGACCTCGATCGAACGAAGCGTCTGCGCGTCGATCGAGTCGAAGCAGCCCGGCAGGTAGCGGAGGCTGTTCCAGTTGACGAGGACTATCGATACTTTGGGTCGCGCACTCGCCATCGATCAGCGCCTCATCGCGAGCTCGAACGGGGATTCGACGACCGGCGCACCAGCGCAAGAGTCGAGCGCGGACTGTGCAACGCGACGACCGTCACGCAGGAGAGCCTCGAGAGATTCGAATCGCGAGTCCCAATGACCCAGCGCACCGACCGTGAAGATTCGCGCGCTGCGAAGGATCGAGCGCGCCGTTTCGATGTGACGGCGCTGATCCGGGGCGTCGAGTCGACCGTAACGCAACCGGTCGTGCCAGAGATTATTGATCGGAGCGGCCTCGGGAAGAATCTCCGCCTCGAGGAGTCGATCTACGGTCTCCGAGACGACGCTTCCGATGTCGAAGCTCCGCCATCGCGTCTCGAACGACTCGACGAGCAGAGACCATTGCCGGCCAGGTCGAGCGATGTGGTTCGGAGAGAAGCTCGAGAGCACCGAGACGAGGTCGAACGGCCCAGCGTCGGTCGGTAGCGCGACGAAGTGCCGGCCCGTGAGCCAGTCAGGCGGTCGAGATCCCAGAGCGACTCCGACGTAATGCGCGCCATCTGGCTCGAGCGCACCGAGCACGTCTCCGACGGATCTGTCGACACCCCGGACGCAGGGTCCGAGAATGTCGAGAGGCAGAGTCGAGATGATCGCGTCGTAGACCTCGATCTCGCCGTCGGCGAAGCGAACCGTTCCCGACGCCGCGTCGATCTCGTCGACGCGCCCGTGACGCACGACGCGGTCGAGCGGCAGGGAGCCACGGAGCATGCGCCACGGCAGCGACGAGCCACCCGTCAACGGGTAGCTCGACTCCGCTCCACAGGGCCCGACACTCGGGAGAGACGTGACGTCACAACGCGAGAGTGCTTCGACGTCCTCGAGCGCCAGCAAAAGGTCGACCTGCGATGTTCCGAGAATCGACGAAAGGAACTCGTCGCTCTCTTCCGCACGATCCGAATCGACGAAGGAGCGAGCGCCAGGGTCCCAGAGGAATCCCGCGTGATCGGTCGTCACCGCACGTTCGTCGACTTCGGCGCGGTGGCAGTCAACGAGAAGCCACTCGAGTCCTGTCTGTCGCGCGAGCTCACGTGCACAGGCGAGACCAGCTGGGCCGGCTCCGAGGACGATGACTTTGGGTCCGATCATGTAAGGATCGTGCGATCAGCTCGAGGGGTTGCCATCGCACTATCGGTCGTGGCGCCCCCCGGGCTGTCGACCCAATCAGATTCTCGGACCTTCCTGCGGCGTTCGCTCACTCGAGCTCGGCTCACTCGAGCGCGATGTCGAGAACCAGATCCTCGTCGCGAACCGTGACCTCTTTCTGGAAGATCGGCTTGACGGACGCGTCGCCTCGTCTGACGCTGCAAGGAGCGTTCCACCATGACGGCCGACACATGCATACCGTCCGAATCGCCGTAGAAACGGGAAGCTGGCTACCCACCACGAACTCCCGGCCGGTCGGTCGACCTCGAGACGGACATTCGGCGCACGTCACGTGCTCATCGGGTGGGCAAGGTACGGCCAGTCAGATTCCGATCGCACCCGACCCGCACTCGGTTACACTCACATCGAACAGCGTTTGCGCACGCCGTCCCCCCCCTTCCCAGAAACGATCGATCTGAGATGAGACCGGGATTCGTCCTCGCCGTCCTCGGAGTCCTCGCGCTCCTCGTGATCGCCTTCGTGCGCCGAAACGCCAACCCCACCGCGGGAAAGCCGCTCGCGGTCCATCCGAAAGTCCAGGTCGAGACCGAGCTGGATCCCGGCACCCGTAAGCCGATCGGCGAGACCCGGGCGAACGGCTCGGTCGTCATCAACGAGATCCACTACCACCCCCGGTCGGAAGATCGGCTCGACGAGTGGATCGAGCTCTTCAACGCGGGCGATGAGCCCGTCGACCTCTCGAGCTGGCGACTCTCAGAAGGCGTCTTCTACACGTTCGAGGACGGGACAAGAATTCCTGCGGGCGCTCACCTCGTCGTCTGCGCAGACGTCGAACGGATCCAGCAGCGCTACGGTTTGGAGCACGTTGCGGGCAACTGGACCGACGAGCTGTCCGACGGTGGAGAACGTATCGCGCTCGTCGATCGAGAAGGGGCCGAGGTCGACGCGCTCACCTACGACGACAACTCACCCTTCAGCTCGGTGCCCGATGGCCAGGGTCCCTCTCTCGAAAGACGCTCCGCGTTCCGCCCGACGAACGACCCGCGCAACTGGGGCGGGTCGAGCACGAAGGAATGGGTGCGGGTTCGGACGGTCGGCGTCGCGACCTCGTCGATGCTCTACCTCTACCTGAGCGGCCCGGGCACGGCGTACATCGACGACCTGACTCTCCGAACACTCGGCTCGACGAAAGAGACTGTCGTATCGAGCGACTTCGAGGGCGGGCTCGGGTACTGGAGACCCTCGGGAACGCACTCCGGCTCGAACGTCTCGGGTGATGTCTTCCGGTCAGGTGGTCGAAGCCTCGAGCTCGTCGCCACGGGACCCGGCGTATCGCGAAACCACTCCGTTTGGTTCCACGCCCAGACCCTCCGCCCGCACCAAAGCTACGAGCTCGAGTTTTGGGTGCGATTCGGCGGCCCCGAGACCACCTTGACCGCGCGGTGCTCCTACGCGAAGAACGACCGGCGCGACATGATGGTCACCGTCACTCCGCAAGGCGCGAGTCCCGGCGGGGTCAATTCGCTCCGGACCGACGTGCTCCCGCCGAAGATCCATCCCGTGACTCATCGACAGGACGGAATCGCCAAGAACGTCGATCGTGTCACGGGAGAGTTCTTCGTCATCGAGGCGCGGGTCCACTGTGACAAGAGCCCTCGCTCGGTCACCGCCCATCTGGAGGTCGGTCCGCATCACCGAACCATCGCGCTCCTGGACGACGGAGTCGAAGAGAACGGCGACCGCAAGAAAGGAGACGGCGTCTACTCCGTACGAGTCGGTCCTTACGCACCGAACACCCTCGTGCGCTATCACGTCGCGGCGAAGGACGAGGACGGACAAGCGGCGCGATTTCCTCCGCTCGAGTCCCTCTCGAAACAGCTGGGGTTCCACACGTTCGTCACGTCTCCTGCGACGAAGCTTCCGGTCTACCACATCTTCATCGACGACCGGACGCAACGCAGCCTCGAATCGAGCCCCTGGAGCGACGAATATCGCCGCGCCGACTTCGCCTCCGGTGGCGAGGTCTTCTGCAACGTCGGCGTGCGGTATCGCGGGCAGACTTCGCGACGCTTCCGCAAGCACCACTTGAAGATCAAGTTCAACAAGGACCAGAAGTTCACTCCGCCGATCCCTGGTGCGAAGTCTGTCGGCGTCATCAATCTCAGCAGCTGCTACTCGGACAAGACCTTCCTGCGAGAGGCGACCGCTTACGCGCTCTGGCGCGACCTCGGGGAAGGTCACAGCGCCACGCAACACGTCCGCGTGCAGAGAAACGGCGAGCCGCTCGGTCTCTACCTTCACATCGAGAATCCGGGCAACTCGTACCTCGAACGAAACGCTCTCGAAGGTGGTCGCCTGTGGAAGTCGTACAGTGACGGCTATTCGGGCTCCCGCGGCTTCGAGCTCGAAGCGGGCGAGCGTCTCGCGACCGGAACGAGTGCCGAAGATCCGCTCGCGAAGTTCTTCAACGGCATCTCTGGGCAACACGGAACCCGACTCGAAGGCTTTCTCGAGAAGCACCTCGATGTCGAGTCCTTCCTCAACTTCCTCGCGGCCACGCAGGTCGTTCACAACGCGGATCACGCGAACAAGAACTACCTCGTCTACCAGAGTGCCGAGAATCGCTTCCGGTACTTGCCCTGGGACCTCGACCTCACCCACGGCCGCAACTACGAGTGCCGCCGTGGCGGGCTTCTCAACGACCACCTCCGCTGGGACATGTGGGACGAGGAGTACGGCGACAGCGCCCTCCTCTTCGGGACACGTTCCCATCCTAAGTGCGACGGTCCCTACAACGCGCTGATCGACGCAGTCCTCGTACGTTCGAGCGAGTACCGCACGCGATACTACCAGCGCATCGCCTCGTTGCTGACCCACTACTACCACCCCGACATCCTGGTCCCGAAGCTCGAGAGGCTACGCGACGAAATCGAAAAGGACGTCGAGCTCGATCGAAGAATCTGGCGCAGCTACGGCGGACCCGACCGCTTCGACGACCGCTTCAAGCTTCTCGTCAAGTGGGTCCACGACCGATACGCGTACCTGCGAAGGCGGCTCGGAGATCTCGGCTTCCAGATCGGAGTTCCTATCAACGCGGACTTCGAGGTCGACGTCTTCCGCGGCAAAGCGCCCTTGCGAGTTCGCTTCAAGAACCTCTCGGTGACCGCGAGCGACGACTTCCTCTGGGAATTCGGCGACGGCACGTCCTCGTCTGCGACTTCGACGTCCACGGAACGCGACCCGACTCACGTCTACAGTTCCCCCGGCGTCTACGATGTCAAACTGACGGTTCGAAGCGGAAAGACCTCCCACACCGTCCTCCGAAGACGCTGGATCACGGTCACCCCGTAACCCCCAGCTCCTTCTTCTCCAATACCGAACTGGAGGGTTCACGACGGACGCGAAGCGGCCGTCCTCGTCTCTCGAGTCTCACGGCGGGTCGCCGCGACGCAAGGTCATCACGATTCCGGACCACCATCGACCCAGGTCATCACCGGTGATGTCCCCTCCTCACCAATGACGCTCACCCGACTCCCCCGTCCCTCAGCGTCGATCGGACAGCAATCGCGGCAACTGCCCACGCGAATCGCCGAGCGCCTTCGTCGGCACGCCCATCCGGTCGAGCATCGACAGATAGAGATTGTTGAGTGGCGTGTTCTTCGGGTAGCGGACGTGACGTCCCGTACGCACCGTACCGGCGCCTTTGCCGATCAGCATCACCGGCAGCTCGTTGTGATTGTGCCGGTTGCCGTCACTGATGCCGCTTCCGTAAACGATCATGCTCTGGTCGAGGAGACTGCGGCTCCCCTCCTTCGCCGAATCGAACTTGCCGATGATGTAAGCGAGCTGATCGGCGTGGTAGCGGTTGATCCTCTGGATCTTCGACTTCTTGTCGTCCTTCCCGCCGTGGTGCGAGAGGTGATGGTGCCCGTCGGCGACGCCGATGTCCTTGTAGCTCCGGTTGCTTCCCTCGTTCGCGAACATCAAGGTCGCGACGCGCGTAAGGTCGGCCTGAAACGCGAGGATGAGGATGTCCCCCATCAGTCGGACATGATCGTCGTACTTCTTCGGGCGGCCGTCGGGAAGCGAGTGTGCGAGACGCACGGCGTTTCGAGGCGTCGGGAACTGCTTGAGACGCTCCTTGGCTTCATTCTCGGCTCGCGCGACGCGCTCCTCGATCTCGCGAATCGCGGTGAGGTACTCGTCGAGCTTTCGCGTGTCCGTCGCACCGAGCTTCCTGCGCAGCTTCGTCGCATCATCGAGGACGAAGTCGAGAACACTCTTCTTGAGGATCGCGTCGGAGTCGCCACGACTCGACTTGATGTTCGGGAAGAGCCGCTCGAAGAGGAGACGCGGATTGGTCTCCTTCGCCATAGGCATCGACTCGGTCTTCCAAGAGATGTTGTTCGAGTAAGCGCAGCTGTAGCCCGAGTCACAGGAGCCCGACTGTCGCCCGCCTTCGATGCCGATCTCGAGTGAGGGAAACGACGTCGCCTTGCCGATCGTTTGCGCAGCGACCTGATCCACCGAAATACCGACGCGAATGCTCTTGCCGCCCGTCTTCTTCGGCTGGGCGCCCGTGAGGAACGCCGCGGCTGCCCGCGCGTGATCGCCGGGGCCATCGCCGTTCGCTCGTGCCTTGTCTTGCGTGAGACCGCTCATGAGCAGGATGTCGCTGCGATAGCGATTCATCGGCTCGAGGATCTCCGGCAGTCGTCCGAGCTTCCCCTCCTTCTTCGGCGTCCAACGACTCATCCGAATGCCGTTCGGCACGTAAATGAACGCCATACGACGCGGACTTGCCGAACGCGTCGCCGCTTCGAGCTTCGGGCTCGGGACGAGATCCGAAGGCAGCATCGCCTCGAGGAACGGAAGCGCGATCGCCGTACCGGCTCCACGCAGAAACGTCCGTCGAGCTAACGCACCGAATTCGCCAGGAGGATTCGCAGATTCGGGAGAGTGGTTCATGGCGTGGCTTGTTCGCCCCGGCGCTTCTGAAACGGCTCGGACTTGACGATCTCGATCACGAGCGCGGAGAAACGGTAGTCCTGCTTCTTGACGGCCTTCGCGATCTGCTCCACCACCGGGGTATCAGCGTACTCGAGTCCCCGACCGAGGGCAAACGTCAGCATCTTTTCGGTGAGGCAGCGGCAAAAGTCGTCCTTTTGCTTGAGGAGGATCGTCTTGAGCTCGACGGCGTCTACGAACTTCCGACCGTCCGGAAGGACACCGGACGCATCGATCCGTTGATTCCCGACGTGGTCGCGCCAAGCGCCGATGCCGTCATAGTTTTCGAGCGCGAGACCGAGCGCGTCCATCTTCGTATGACAGACGGCACAGTTCGGGTCGCGCCGATGCTTCTCCATCATCTGCCGCAAGGTCAGCTTCTCGGCACCGTCTTCGGCTTCCTCGAACGAGTCCGCGCCGGGCGGCGGCGGCGGCGGCGGGGTTCCGAGAATCTGCTCGAGGATCCACTTGCCACGCATGACGGGCGAGGTTCGCGTCGGATTCGATGTGACCGTGAGCATCGTGCCCTGCGTCAAAACGCCACCTCGACGCCCGCCTTTGAGAGTGACGCGACGGTGCGAATCGCCACGAACTCCCGAGACCCCGTAGTGCTTCGCGAGCTCTTCGTTGAGGAAGGTGAAGTCGGAATCGAGGAAGAGCACGACGCTGAGATCCTTGCGCATGATCTCCTCGAAGAAGAGCTCCGTCTCTTTGCGCATCGCCGAACGGAGCGAATCGTCGAAGTCGGGATAGGTCGCCGGATCGGGCGAGACCGTCTTCATCGCACGCGAGCCGAGCCACAACGCGCTGAACGTCTTGATCATCCCGCGAGACTTCGGATCGGCGATCATCCGGCGCACTTGCTTCTCGAGCACTGCCGGATCGTGAAGGCGACCCTTCTGTGCAAGGCTGATGAGCTCCGCGTCAGGAAGACTGCTCCAGAGGAAGTACGAAAGGCGCGCGGCGAGCTCCCACGAGTTCACTCTTCGCACGACCTTCGGATTGTTCGGTTGCGAGTCCAGCTCGACGCGAAAGAGAAAGTACGGCGAAGAGAGCACGGCCTGCACGGCGAGCTCGATCCCGGCCTCGAAGTCGCCACCGTTCTTCATCGCGATGTCGACGAGCTTGAGGAGGCGCGTGATCTCGGTCGACTTCACCGGCCGTCGATAGGCACGTGTGGCAAAGTTCGTCAGAACCTTCTTTGCGCACGAACGGACCTGCGTTCTGGACTTCGACTTCGGCTCGCAGATCAGCACTCGCTCACGCGTGTCCTTCTCGGACATCATCGCATGCGCGACCTTCTGCGCGGCCGTGAGGTACTTCTCCATCAGGAGCGGCGGAATCGAGAGAACGTCGCCGATATTGTCGAAGCCGTAGCCGATGTCGTCGTCGGGAAAATCGTCGGCGGGGTGCGTATCGACTCCCGCGAGGTCGCGGATCGTGTAGTTGTACTCGTAGTTGCTCAAGCGGCGCATCGTCACGCGACCGGGGTCCTTGCGACCGGCGAGATCGACCTTGAGCACCTCACGCTCGATCCAAGCGATGACGGCCTTGTTTTCCGAAGGATCCGGCTGCCGCTTGTTCTCGGGCGGCATCTCGCGTTTACGAATCTTGAGCGCGATCGACTCCCACGTGTCACGCGCCGCGATCGCGGCCTTCGAGCCCTCCCACTGCTCAAGCGAGAGATCGCCCTTCTGACGACGATCGCCGTGGCAGTCCGTGCAGTACTTGCGGAGGTACGGAACGACGTGGGTGTCGTAGTAGGTCAGCGGACGATCGGGCTTCGGAACTCGAGCGACCTCGGTCCCCGTCCCCGTCCCCGTCCCCGTCCCCGTCCCCGTCTCCGTCCCCGTCTCCGACGCGGGCGCGGGCGCGGGCGCGGGCTCGGAAATCGAGTCGTCTTTCGCGACGACGGAAACTGTCCCCACCTCGTCCGAGACGGGATCGGGCTCATCGGGTTCGACAGGCGTCGAAACGGGAACCTCGAGCACGCGGTCGTGCGTCGATTCGGTCTTCGCCGCCAAATCGACTTCCCGGAGATCTCTGGGTGATCGCTTATGAGCCAGAACACTCGCGCCCGAAGAGCTCTTACCGACCTCCCTCGCGGCGATCGATTAATCCGACGTGCTC
>CAYZGY010000100.1:0-597 GCA_964478085.1 uncultured Planctomycetia bacterium | reverse complement strand
CAGATCCCGAAAGCGCCCACGCGATGATTCCGAGAGCGAGGCACGCGACCGCAGCGACGATCCTCGGTGTCCAGCTCGCACGATGTCGACGACGACTCAGCAGCGTTTCACGATCGAACTTCGGCACAGACTTCTCGACCGGACGAGGCCGTCGCTGACCGTGAAACGCGAAGCGGCATCCGCCGACGCGAAGAACGTCTCCGTGATGAAGCTTCTCCCCGGACTGGCCGACGTGGTCGGATCCGACCCAAGTTCGGTTCTTTCCCGAGACCTCGAAGACCGTGACGACCTGCCCGCGCCGCTCGAGAACGCAATGAGCGCGCGACACCGTTCGATCGGCGAGGCAGATGTCATTCTCCCGAGAGCGACCGAGGGTCGTTCGTCCTTCCGAAAGCACGAATCGCCGCCGAGGAGTCTCGGGACCCTCATCGGACGCGATCGCGGCCATCAGGACGAGGTATGGATCGGGGGCACGCTGCTTCATAGCCGACCATCCATCGTCCCGGCTGTCGCGAGGCGTGTCAACCAAGGTTCGAAGTTCGTCTGTGAATCAGACAGTAGCGAACATCGCAGCGTTTCGCGGCGGCCGGCGGGCCG
>CAYZGY010000099.1:10181-14786 GCA_964478085.1 uncultured Planctomycetia bacterium | reverse complement strand
CCGGGAGCGAAGCGTGAAGCTCCCGTCGCGGCGATCCATGCGTACCGCGTATGCCGAACGCTGGAGCTCGACCGGCTCGTGCAGCCACGTCTCGAGCGCGACTCGCCGCTTCTCGAGTTCCTCCTGGGCGAGTCCCGACGGGTTCTTCGCAGGCTCGGCCGGCGGCTCCGCCGGTTCCTCCTGCGCGATCAGCGATCCGGAGAAGGCGAGGAGGAGGGCAGAAGCTCGAAGCAGGGTCGGCGCGGTCCGGATCACGGGTTCTCGAGTCTCTCGACTAGTCTTTCTTTCCGCCGCCGAGGCCTGGGATCAGGCCTTTGATCTTGTCGACGCCGGAGTTGATCGCCTTGTCGGCTGCGGAGACATCTTTCTTCTCGTCGGAGCCCTTCTTGTCACTATCCTTGCTTCCGCCCGGCAGCACGCCGCCTGGGATGACTCCTTCGAGACCCTTCTTGACGGCATCTCCGACGCCGGTCTTGTCGAGCTCCTTATTGAGAATGTCGGTCGCTTTGTCGAGATGCTTGCCGGCTTCCTCCTTGAGGAGGCTCTTGCCCTTCTCGATCTGCTTGTTGGCGAAGGCGCGACCGCCCTGCTTGACGAGGTCGGTGACCGTGTTTCCCCACTCGAACTTCGGCGAGGAGAGGGAGCCGGTAATCTTGAGGTCCGCGATGTTGAGCCGCTCGCCTCCGAGGGCGTCCGAGGCTTCGTTGAACGCCGAGATGAACTGCTTCGCGTCGATGCCCGCGACCTTGTCCTCGCCGGGCTTCTCCGCGAGCTTGACGTCCTGAAACGCGAGCTCGGGGACGATCTTGAGGCCTTCGTTACCGTAGAGCTCGATCTTCGCGCCGACGCCGATCTTTCCCGAGGCGAGCGAAACGGGCAGCGACTCGCCGATGAAGGCCGAGACGACCGAGACGTCGAGGTTCGGCGCGGCGAAGGAGACGACGTACTTCGAGAGGTCGCCGGTGAAGTCGACGCTCGTCGTGAACTCGACCGAGGAGCCGCCGAGATCGCCCTCGAGCGTCAGTGCGATCGGGTCGGTGTGAGCGGCCGGGTTGCTCGAGAGTCCGGTGATCTCGAGGACGCCGTTCGTCAGATTCGGAATCTTCTCGCCCTCGTCGGCACCTTCGTCGGCGAAGGCGATCTCGAGCTCCTCGGCGAAGATACGGTGGATCAGGTACGACGGTCGCTCAGCGAAGGGATACTCGACCTTGCGCTCCCAGAAGTTGAACTCCTTCTGGCGTTCGCGTTCCTTCTCGGGATCTTCGTCACCCTTCGGATGCTTGTCCTTGTACTTCTCGAGCTTCTTTTACCTCTCCTTCGCCTTACGGACCCAATCCTTCGCTTTCTCGGCGTCGGGCCACTGGACACCTTCGTCCTCGAGGTCGCCGAGGTTCGACGAGCCGTCTTGGCGTCGCCGGACATCCATGTGCGGCCGGACGAGTCCCATCTGGTCGATAACGAATCGTCGGCGCGACAGCTCGGTGACGCTGAGCTCGCACTTGACCTCGTCGGCATTGAAGACTTTCTCCTTTTTCGAGCCGTCAGATGCGGCTTCGGCTGCCTTCTCAGCGACTCGCGCTGCAGCGACTGCGAGCTCGAAGAAATCGACATCGCCCGCGAGGAGGCCGAGCCCGACTTCCTGGACACTCCAATTCGCGCCGCGCTCCGAATCGCCGAGGTAGTTGATCTGCCAGCGAGCGAACGGATTGAGCCCGATGAAGTAGATCAGGCCACCGACGACGCCGAGACCGATAACGACTTTCCAGCGAACCCAGTTGAGAGGTGCTTTCTGCATCATTCCCATCGATCAGCCTCGCACGAAGACCCACTTGAGCAGCTTCACGAGCCAGATGTTCGTGATCCACTTGAAGAATCTGTTGTTCGAGAGCTTCTCGTGCGCCCACTTGCGGTACGCGATGACCGTCAACCGAACGGGTACGAACGAGAGTCCGCCGACGAGTGCCCCGAAGACGAATCCTCCGAGGACAGCCTGGTATCGAAAGCCGGACCACGCGAATCCCGGAGCGTTGAGCAGCCAAGTCCAGAAGCCCTGCAGCGACTCGGTGTAGAGGAGCGCCTCACCGATCCCGACGAAGAGGTATCCGCCGCCGGCGAAGGTGATGATCCGGGCGATCGCCCAGCAGAGGATCCCCGCGGAGAACTGCACGCGGAAGATCATCAAGAGGAGCAGCATGAAGAGGAACGCGCCGCTCGTGACCGGAACGCATCCGGCTGTGAAGCCGAATGCCGCACCGAACGCGATCGCGGACGGCGACCCATCGGCGCTCAGCGCCTTGTAGATCTTGCGGATCCAAGCGAGAAGAAGCATCGTCGAAACCTCGCACGGGAGCCTCGCGAAACGAGGCGGTCGTTTTCCAAGGGATGTCAGGGTTGGGCGTATTGTAGGAGCCTGCCGGGGCCAGTCAAGGAGGGGTCAGACTGGGGGATTCGAGCCCCTGGATGACGCGTTCGGCTCGGGACTGTTCGACCGGTGCGCGCAAGTTCTCGAACTCGAACTCGAAAGGCACCTTGGAGACCTTCGAGGGGTAGAGGATCTTCGCCCGGAGCTCCTTCGCTGCCCTCTTCGGATCCTCGACCATGATCCCGAAGGACAGGGTTCGTGGGCCTCCGACGGAGCGCTGATGGTCGCCCTGCGAGCGAATTCCGGCCGGCTTGCCGTTCGCGTCGGTGATCTCGATGGCCGCGCTCTGGACGTATTCCCCTTCGAGCTTGAGCTCGACGGTGTAGAGCTCTCCGTGACGCGTCTTTTTTACCTCACCGCCCGAGACGGAGACCTCGAGAAGTCCGGTCGACTTGAGCTTCTTCGCCTCGAGCGAGATTTTCTTCGACGCGAACTTCCTTCCTTTCTTCCCGAATCCGTAGTCGACCTCGATCTTCGAGCCGCTCTTCGATGCGATTTCATCGACGACTTTCGAGAAGGCCGTGTCTGCGGCCGAGATCGTGAGCTTCGTCGGCTTCGAGGAGCCTCGAGCCATGACGGGATTCGTGAGGGGACACGCGGCGGCGATGACAGCCAGGTTTTTTCGACAACGGAGTGTGCGAGGCATATTCCGACTCTTCTGTCTTTCAGTTCCTTACTGGTCGGTCGGCTTCGGCTCGTGGAGCTTCTTGAACTCGAAGTCGATCGGTACCTTGACGACCTTCGTCGGCGTCTTGACCGAGAGCAAGAGCGACTTCGCCTTCTTGCCGACCTTTGCGGCGTCGTACTCGAGCTCGACGTCGCGCGCGTCGTCACCACCGAGCTGCGCGAATCCGCCGACGAGATCGAATGGTTCCTTGCCCTTGGCGGCAAGGACGAAGTCCGACTGTGTGACGAGCGGACCCGTGACCTGGAGCTTCAGGTAGAAGGCCTTCTCGCCGGAGCCCTCCGATTTACGGATGCCGCCTTCCGTAACCTGGATCTTCACAAGGCCGGCCTCGATCTCTTTCTTCGACTTCAGCAGCTTCGCAATCGTCCCGAGCTGCTCCACGTTGCGTTCGATGCGCAGCACGTGCCCTTTCACGCGAAAGCTCTTCACCTTGTCGAGATCGAACTTCTTGCGCTTCACCTCGAGGTCGTACGCTAGATTGACGCAGTTCGAGATGCCGTTGACCTGGCTGAGCCCGTCCTGCTCGATCTCGAAGGGCTCGCCCTTCTTCGGGGTCACGGTCACTTTCGTCTCGCCCACGGCGAAGGAGCCGAGGCGCGGCTCCGGCTGGATCTGGACCTCGAGATTGTGAAAGAACTTGTTGTAGCGAGGGGCCGCGCGGATCGCTCCAGAGACCTGCGGGGCGCCGATGCTCGGTTCGCGTCCGGTCGAGTTGAACTGGTTCGGCTTCGCGAAGTGCGCTGCACCTTCCTTCATCTTGATGAACGTGGCGCCGGTCAGCTTCTCGAGCATCGTCATCACCTCCCAGAAGGGCACCTTCTTCACTTGGAAGGTGATCTTCGTCGAGAGGAGAGAGCTGTCCGGTCTTCCGAAATCGTTGACGAATTGAACGTCGTTACCCGTCTTCTTCGTGACGGCTTTGAGAACGTCGGAGACGGGGCGATTCTTCACCCTCAGCGACAGTGGGGTCGGCTCGAGACCGGCGGCTTTCTTCGAAGACTTCTTGGACGATTTCTTCGACTGCGCGAGAACGAAGTCATTCGCGAGCAACGCAAAGACGACCGAGGCCAGCGCCGCCAGCATCGCCGGGCGAGCAAAGACGTAGCACGAACGCGCGTCAGCGTTGTTCAGCATGGAGCTTCTCCCTCTCTCGGGTAGATTTCGCGGCTCGCTGGATGAGTCGAACGGAGACGAGATTCTCTCACAACCTGCCCCTGGTGGGGAGAGATGGGTCGTGAGGTCGGCACCCGAATTTCGCGCGAATTCGTCGCGACCGAGCTCGTCTGGGACATGATCTCGATGCCGGCTCGCTATCCGAAGCAAGACATCCTGCACGGTATCGAGATCATCGAAGCGGTCGAGCGCATCGGAGCTCCGGCCGTTCCCGAGCTTTCGGTGGCCGTCGACGATGAGGACGAAACGACGAGGCGCTGGGCAGCACGTGCGCTCGGGGAGTCGGGCACTGCTGCGCGTCCTTCGATTCCCGTGCTCGTGC
>CAYZGY010000099.1:4606-10171 GCA_964478085.1 uncultured Planctomycetia bacterium | reverse complement strand
GTCGTCTTGGTATCGAGTCGGACGCGACGGTGCGTGATGTTCTCGTGATCGCGATCGGGAGTATCGGCGTGCCGTTGAAGCACGAGGAGGCTCTTATCAACGTTGTCGGCCGCTTGCTCAGGGAGGGCAAGCTCTCGTCCTGGCGAAACGGAGGTTGGCTCTACTCGGTGCTTGGAGACCGCGCGGTCGCATACTGGGTCGACTCTCTTTCGTCGGGTTCGTTCGATCAGCGGCGCAGCGCGGTCTACAGTCTGCTTCAGACGAATCTTGACGGGCGATTCGACGAGCTACTCGAAGGCTCGGGAGGCGCTTCCAGCGCTACGAGCCGTCGCGAAAAGCGACTCCGACGGTCAGTTGAGAGGCACAGCGCAGGAGCTCGTGGAGAGAATCGAAACGTGGGTTCCCTACCCGTCGGCGCCGGAGACTGGTGAGTAGTCACCGTCCTTGGTATCGTCCATTCCGGAAAGAAGCACCGAGGAGACGCGCAGAGATGAACGACAAAACTGACCTCGAGCCGACACGAGCTTCGGACGAAGACGAGGTGACCGAGCCTACGTCTTGCCGCGTTCCGACGGACGAGATCCACTGTCCGATTTGCGCAGGGCGTGGCGTCCCCAAGAACCAAAAGTGGTTCTGCGAGCGTTGCGAGCAGCTGCTGATGACCTGCTGCGATTGAGTCTTGCTAACCGTTCGCAGCGGCCTTGAGCGTCTCGAGCGCCGTGCGCGCGACCGTCACCGGATCGGGCTCGTAGTTGAACGGCTCGGTCGAGATCCACGCGTCCTTCTCGTCGCCCGCCCCATAACCCGACTGCTTGACCGCGTCGAGGATCGGCTTGAAGTCCAGATCGCCCATACCCGGGCCGAGACCGCTCGGCTCGTTCGCGTGGAAGTGTCCGGCCTTCTTCGCATGCTCGAGGATCGTTCCCTCGATGCCCTTCGGCATGCCGTTCATCGCCTTGCAGTCGACCATGTAGCCGACGCCGGGGCTGTCGATTGCGTCGCGCAGCTCGAGCGCTTCCTCGATCGTCTGCAGAAAGTTCGTCTCGGTGGGGGCGAGCGCCTCGATGAGAAGCTGGACGCCTCGATCCGCGCAGACGGCGCCGACCTCGCGCAGCCCGGACGTCGCGCGCTCGAATCCGCTCGCACGGTCGTTTCCTTCCTCGATGTTCCGCTGGAGCGGCGAGCCGAGGATTATCACCTTCCCGCCGAGGTCCGCGCAAAAGTGTGCGAGGGACTGCAGGTACTTCACGGTCGTCGCGCGGACGTCGTCGTCCGGAGTCGTCAGGTGCATCCCCTTCGGCGAAACGAGCAGCCAGTGGAGTCCGACAATCTCGATGCCTGCGTCTTCGGCAACCTTGCGGATTTCTTCGCGGCGTTCGGCGCTGACGTCGTCGACAGAGTTCGCGACGTTGAAGGGCGCGATTTCGATGCCGTCGAATCCGATCTCGGCGACGGTTCGAATCGTCTCGTCGATCGGGGTCTTGAAGACTTCGCTGCAGAGGGCGTACCGAAAGCTCATGCTGTCCTCATCCGTGGACGTCGTTGTGCGTGAAAGGAAACGCGCATTGTAGTGCGACCTCCTTCCGAGGGGAATGGCGAAGCCGAGTCGCTCGATCTATACTCCGTAGCGGCAGAATCGGAAAGCGAGCGTAGATCAGGTCATGTCCACAGGCGATACCACGATCGAACTTCCGTTCCCCGATCCTCCCGAGGACGGTGACGAGGGGAGCGGTACGTCCGGACGCCTCCCGGAAGATCTTCCGAAGCCGAGCTCGAGCACCGATCTTCACCTCGACTCGACGCAGATGCTCTCGTACCACAGCGCGCTGGGAAATCCGTCGCGTCCGCAGGTGCCTGCGAGCTTCGTCGAGGACATCCACTGGGACACGCGCTACCAGATGATTCGGCTTCTCGGAAGCGGAGCTCAGGGGGTGGTCTACCTCGCGCTTCGGGAGGGCGTCGACGGCTATCGCACTCGCGTCGCCGTGAAGCTCTTCTGGCGCGGTCCATCGACCGTGATGAGCGCCTACGAGAAGGAGATGCGTCGCATCGCCGGGCAGGCGCAGCAGATCAGCGAGATCCAGCACGACAACCTCGTCAACATTCGCGACTTCGTCTCGCTCAACGAGACACGCGTGATGGTGATGGAGTGGGTCGACGGACTCGACCTGCGTCACCTCGTCGACAAGCGGACTCACCACAAGCTGCGCGAGATCATGACGCCGCCCGACTGGCAGCGACTCAATGACGTCGTCGCGACCGAGGGGGAGGATCACTGTCGCGTCAAGCCGGGAGTCGCCGTCGAGATTCTGCGTGGTTGCCTCGCGGGTCTCGCCGCGCTTCACCTCCACGGAATCGTCCACAGCGATCTCAAGCCGGCGAACATCATGATCAAGCGGACGGGTACGCAGAAGCTGATCGACATGGACAGCTCCGGCTCGCCGTCGAAGGGGCTCTCCGTGATTCGCGGCACGCCGTACTACATGGCGCCCGAGCAGCTCGAGGATCACCACGTGCGTTTTCGATCGGACGTCGCGAGCCTAGGCTACATCCTGCTCGAGATGCTCGCCGGCCGCTTGATCTTCAAGCACTGCAAGACGCTTGATCAGCTGCTCGAGGCGAAGCGGGCACTGCCCGTGATGCTCCCGGATCTCCTGCCGCGCGAGCTCGAGCGGGATGCCAACCTCGTCGCGCTGTGCTCGAAGATGGTCGCGTTCGATCCCGAGGCCCGGTTTCCGAATGCGGACGCTGCCGATATCGGTCAACTCGGCGCCTCGAGCTTCCACCGCGAGCTCGTGCGGCACGATCTCGCCGCCGATTACGACCGAGAGCTATCCTGGTGGGTGGACTTGGCCTGTCCACCCGAGCAGGATGAGTGATCGGGGAGGTCCAGGTCATGAATCGAGGCTCCGTTATCTTCTCCGCTGTTGTCGCGTTCCTCGTTCCTGCGGGATCGAGGGGCGTCGGCTGCGGATGATCTCCTCGATCGTTATCGAGCCCTCTCGCGAGAGAACAGCCGAGTCTCGGGGAAGAAGGCGATGGACGCGACGATCGAGCGGCTCGTCACAGAGCTGGAAGCCCGCTGAATCTCAAGCCAGCTCGAAGCGCGAAGCCCTCTCAAGCGAGTTCAAAGAACGTGTAATCCGGCGACCCCTCGAGCGTTTCGAGCCGACTCGTCGTGTGCCGGAAGCGTGCGGGCGGGAGAATCTTGCGGAGCCCGTGAATGGCAGCCTCGTAACCGGCCATCGACGGAGAGAGTCGCGGTAGCACGTTTTGGAGGAGCGCGAAGTCGATCGCCTTGTCCTCGCTGAGCCAATGGCGCGCCGAGGCGACGTAGCGCAACGCCCGGTCGCGGACGCGGAGGCTGAGACCGGCGGAGAGTGGCGAGAGGACATCGTCGATGCGCAGGAGGATCTCGAGGACGTGGCCGCCTTCGTCGACGGGCTTGGTCCACGACTCGTAGTCCTCGCGATGGACGGGCTTGAGGCTCGCGAGGCTCTGACGTGCCGAGGCGCTCGCTCGGCGAGCGAGATCGGGACGCGCGAGGCTGTCGATCGCGAGTCGATCGATGATTCGCGGACTGAGCGCGTAGGTCGACCCGTCGACGTCGAGCGTGCCGACGAATCGTAGATTCGGGCCGAGCGTGACGTTGTGATAGGCCGCGTAGGGATCGGCCGGGTCGAGAATTCCGTCCGCGACGAGTCGCAGAACCCTGGATTCGATCGGTCGGTCGAGCGCGTTGATGAGGGGCGCGAAGTAGTGTTCGACACGAGCGAGGTTCATCTCCTCGAAACAGGAGATGAACAGCGCGCCGCGCTTCTCTCGAAGATCGATTTGCGCTGAGATGAAGTGATCGACGATCCCTGTCGGCGCCGGCTCGTAGATTCCACGGTGACGGTCGAATGACCCGAGGAGATCGCTCTCGTCGCGCCAGCTGCTGCGGACCGAGACATCGAGAAACTCGTCCGACGAGCCGAGCGCGTCGGCGTAAAGCCGCGGCAGCGCCGTGCGTCCGGAGCCGTGCGGTCCCACGAGCGCGATAAACAACTCGGTCTTCATCAAGGTGTGGAAGTTGATGAGATCGTCCGAGCTGAAGACGTACCCGCTCGACGCTGCGACCGTCTCGAGCTGCGAGAGAAACGTCTCTTCGTCGACGTGACCGCGCGGACGCTCTGGCGCGGTGATCTCGGCGATCCTGTGAGCGGCCTTGTCGCGCGATCTCGTGTGCGGAGATGCGTTATGGAGGTGCCCTCCGCGAAGGCTCGACCCGACGATTCCGAGGCGCTCGAGGACGGGCCACTGCGAGAGGATAATGTCCCGGATTTCCTTCGAGCCGTCTCGGATGCGATCCGCGACGCCGTCGAGCCGTTCGTACTCCTCCTTGCGCTCGCCGAGCACCGTCTCGAGCTCTTCGAGTTGCGATGCGGCCTCGGTCGTTCGTCGGTCGATCTCCGAATTGCGACGTGCGACCTCTTCCTCGATGCGCTCGGCCGCGATCCGCTCGACGTGCTGCTCGACGAGATCGCGGAATCCTTCGCCTCGACTGAGGGCTTCGGCGACGTCCTGGCCGAGCTCGACGATGCGGTGTCGATCGGCTGCGAGCGCGAGGAACCGATCGAGCCGTCCGGGGAACCGGTCGAGGTCGGCGCGAACGAGGATTTCGCTCGCTTGGTGGTAAAGATCGGCGAGTCGTTCCCGCTCCGACTCCGCAATCGAGAGGCTCTCGAAGGCCCACGAGATGATCTGCTCGTCCGTGGCGCCGTCTTCGCGCTTCCCGTCGCGTTCGAGGATCGAGAGGTCGCGCTCGTGAACCAAACCGATCTCGACACGCGTCTCGTTCGTCTTCGCGTCCCAGCGATTCGCCGTATAGCTATACTCGCGGATCTCGACTTCCGATTCGAAAGCCGATCGTGGCAATCGATAGACGACGGGGCTCGTATCAGAGGTCGCGCGAAGTCGCACGCGACCGGTTCGCCCGTCGTACTTCGTTCGGAAGGGCCCGACAACGGTTCGTCCGGCGCGAAAGACGACCCGGTCGAGCGGCGCGTAGGGCCAAGGGATCCCGCTCGGGTGGAGCAGCTCGACGAGGTTTGGATCGGCGACGGTCAGGTTGAGCACCTCGACGTGGTGTCGCGAGCCGGCCTCGATGTCTCCACGCCGAACTTGGTAGTGATCCTTCTCGGGTTCGGGGTTGCCGAACTCGCGCGATCTCTCGATCGGCGCGCACCAGACCATGCCGACCTGGATCGGGTCGGGATCGATGTCGCCGCGAAGCATCCACCAGACGCGTTCACGGTTGTGGAACTGCTCCCCTTCGATCTCGGCTCCGCGATCGGTCATGAGCGGCGCGAGCAAGCAAAAGGTGTACTTGACTCCGCGACTCTCGACCTCGAAAGGAAGCTGATCGACTGCGAAGAGGACGGGCTCGCCCGACTCGAGCAAATCCTCCACGTCGACAGATTGGACGATTGTCTCTTCACCAGTGACCATGCTTGATGTGTACCACTGGAACCCGGCCGGGGGGGGGGGGGGGGGGGGGGGGGGGGGGGGGGGGGGGGGGGGGGG
>CAYZGY010000099.1:0-4596 GCA_964478085.1 uncultured Planctomycetia bacterium | reverse complement strand
GTGCCGTTTCGTCCGTGCTCATCGTCGCTGAAACTCGCAAATGCTCCACATTGGCTCCGTTTCAGCTCCTCGATCTCGGACTAAACGCCGCGCTTGCCCACTCGAAGCGGTTCGTCGGCCGGCTGCAGTGGGGGTTTTTGAGCAGTGGGGGTTTTTGAGCGGTGCTCTATTCGCTTATCGCATCACGTATCCACCGTCGACGTTGACGGTCTGTCCCGTGATGTTCTCGGCGCGCTTCGAGGCGAGAAAGACGATCATCGCCGCGACGTCCTCGGGCTTCTGCCAGCGTCCCAGCGGGATGAGGCTGCGGACCTTCTCGTCTCCCCACTCTTCGTAGCTCAGGCGATCTTCCTCGGCTTGTCGATCGCACCAGGACTGCCACACGGCGCGGTTGAGGGCCGTCTTGATCATCCCGGGGCAGAGCGAGTTGACGCGAACGCCATGAGGCGCGAGATCGCGTGCCATGCACTGAGCGAAGTTGATCAGCGCCGCTTTTGAGGCCGAGTAGGGCGGATCGGTCGGTGAGCCGAAAAGGGCCGCGACCGACGAGATCATCGCGAAGGTCCCCGAGCCGCGTTCCACGAGGCCGGGCGAAAACGTGTGCGCGACGTTGACCGCCCCCTGCACGTTGACCTCCGTGACGCGAGGCCAGTCACTCGGGTCGAGCCGAAGGAACGGGAATCCGAATTTCCCCGAGCCGACAGCCGCAGCGAGCACGATGTGATCGAAGCGCCCGAGCTCCTCGGTGACACGATCTCGAGCCGCTGCGAGCGAGTCGAGGTCGGTAATGTCACACGATATTCCGAGCGCAGGAACGCGGGGGCTCAACTCCTCGGCACGCGCGTTCACGTCGTCCGAAATGTCGAGGATCGCGACCGAGCAACCCTCGTCCGCGAACGCCTGCGCGCTCGCCCACCCGATTCCGTTCGCACCGCCGAGGACGACGGCAACTTGCTCGTGCAGTTCGAGATCCATCTTGCTTGCGTAGCCTACCGAGGACTCAACCCGACTCTACCAGATCCCCAAACTCAACTCGATCTCCGCGCCGTGACGTCGTCTCGGTATCGGACGACCCTTGTCATCGGGATCACCCTCAGCGATCGGTTCCTGCGCTCGTGGAATCACACGAAGCTCAACGCGGCCGGCGACGCAAGAGAAGGTACCAAGCGATTCCGACCGCGAACAGTGCGGCGAGGCTGAAAAAGCGATTCGAGACACCGACGCGCTGGATCTTGAGCACGATCTTGGCGTCGCCGCTCATCGTTCGGAAGCTCAGGCTCGTCGTTCCGCGCGGTGCGGGGGGGGTCTCGAGCGCCGGGCTCGCCTGCGCGACTTGCGCTGTGTCGAGTGGGTCGAGACCGCCGCCCTGGACCGAGCGTGGGCTCGCGGTGTCGATCTCGGTTTCGGTCCAAGCGCCGCGAGAACCGACCGAGACGCGCGGGAGCTTTCGTCCCTCGACGAGCTCGAAGAGGTCGACGCGTGGGTCTGCGCCGGGGGGGGTAGTTCCCTTCGGCGCGCGTCGATTGTCGACCCAGTCGTTGCCGAGAAAGTTCGACTGATCCTCGAAGGCCTGCTCTGCCGCGCTCCGTTCTCCGGCGTCCTGTCCTTCGGTGTCCTTGATTGCGCCGGCGAGTCGCTCCTGTGCACGCAACGCTTCCTCGAGGCGTCCGGTGGCCTCGGCCTTTTGCTCCTCGACCAGGCCGCCTTCGAGTTGCTGCTGCGCTGCGATCTGGTCGGCGACGTCGTTCGTCTGCCGCAGATCCATCACGTTGTCGCCGAGCTGTTGCTGGAGCTTCTTGAGATTGCTCTCGAGCGCGACGCGCTGACGGCGATTGAGGCGACGGCGCCTCTTCTTGCCACCGTCGTCCGTCGGCTTCGTTTCCGACTCGAGGAGGTTCGTCAGGCGGTCGACTTCGCGTAGATTCGCGTCGACCTTGCTCGCGAACTCGATACTCGAGACGACCTGGTCGACTGTTCCGTCGGACAGGACCGCCTCGTAGCCTTCGGGCAGCTCGACGCGCCAGAGCGTTCGGCTCACCGAGATCGCCTTGTCGCTCGACTTCTCGTCGCTCCCGAGGAGGTGGGGTGCTTCGAGGTCGAGGTTCGTCCACAGGGATGGCATGTCGAGCTTCGGCTGTTCGTAGACGAGCCCGATGACGAGATCGAGATCCGCCTCGCCGAGGTGCTTGAGAGGGATCTGCAAGACACCGTCAGCCTGGCTCGCGACGACGGCTTTTCCATCGACGGTCGCGCGCCAGAGCTTCGCGTCGGCCGGTAGACGGATGCGCAGGAACTGGAGCTCACGATTGCGAACCGTGTAGTTCGCCTCCGTGCGGAGAGTCCCGTCGATTCCGATGACGGTGACCAGGTCGACGAGGTCGACACGAGCCGCGACCGCTGCTCCACGTTGGAGCGTCTCGGTCGAGAGGCCGAGCGACCAGTCCGGACGCGTCGAGCGATAGGTGTGGCCGAGGCTGTCAATCGCGACTCCGTCGGGCAGGAACGGCAGCTGGGCCGCCGTCGTATCCTCGAGGTTGCGTGGCGTCGCGCTCGACTGCGTGCGGTCGGACTCGATGACGCCGACCCAAAAGCCGACGTCGGGAATGACTCCCGCGTCGGTCGAGAGGACGAACGGATCGATCCGGACGTCGTTCGGCGTGCGCGGCAGACGATACGAGAGCGTCGCGGCGTGCTCGCCGACGGTGCTCGACATCAACGAAAGATCGAGTGTTCCGTCGGCTGCCGTCGAGAGGCTCTTCTGGTTTCGCGCGAAGAGGCGAACGTCCTGCGCCTCGTTCGGAGCTCGAATGCGGAAGAGGTCTACGCTCCCCGATCCGACACGAAAGACGATGCGGCTGTTGACGAGCACGAAATCCTCGGCCGGCCGTGCGAAGAGCACGGCGAGCGCAGAGACTTTACTCGCGGGCTCGCCGACGGCCAGCGAGATCGAGTACTGCGGCACGGCACCGGTCGTGCGAACGTCGAACACGTAGCTCGAATGCGGCGGCAGCTGGATCCACTGTCGTGTCGAGTCTCGCGGCACGATCTGGACGCCCGTCGACGTCGGGGCGAGGCGGACTTCGAGCGAGTCCGCCGCGGCGACGGCCCACGTGATCGCCTCGGAACGCGACGCGGGAGAGGTCGCCGTGACGACCGACGGCACCGTGAAGTTCGCCGGTGGAGACGCGTAGCGGGACTGAGCGGTCCAGACGACCTCCGTGTCGTTCGTCGCGCGCGACGTGAGCTCGATGACGAGTCGTGTTCCGGTCGCCCCTGGAATCGTCTCCCAGTCGCGCACGGTCGATCCTGCGACGCTTCGTACTTCCCAGCCCGTGGCGAGCTCGACCTCCTGTCGGATCGGTCCGGTCGAGGTTCCCTGGCCGCCCCCTGCGGCGGCGCCGGTACGAAATCGTGTGCGCGCAGAGATCGTCGCATCGTTGCGTCCGACGACGAGCACGGCGTTGGTCGTGAGGTCGCTCGTGCCGGTGACCGGCGTCGCCGAGACGATCGCGTTCGCTACGGAGCCGTGAAATTCGTACGCACGCAGTGGCGGGTTCGAAGCCGCGAGTGAGTACGTCGCGGTCAGCGCATCCGGAGAGGATCGGTTGGCTGAAAGCGCTTCGGAGTCCCAGCGACGTCGCGCGCCGTGTCGGAGGCCGATGTGGTTCGTCTGTCGAATCGCGCCGACGAGCTGAAGCGAAGCGATCGGCTTGCCCGGATCGGCCGGCTTGTCTCCGAGCGCGGCCCAGCCGCCGATGAGAAGCTCGACGCTCTCGAGGGGCCGCGAGAAGAAGACCTTCAATCGCTGTGCGCCGTCCTCCTCGACGACGGTCCACTCGGCGAGCTCGGGAGCCTGCACGTGTCGGATGCTCCACGCACCGACGATCTCGTAATCGAGGGAATCCGTTGGGCTACCGGTGACGCGAACGCGTTCTTGACGCGAGACGTTGTACCCGTCGAGCGTCAGCAGAAGGTCGCTGTACGACGTCGACTCGACGCGCGAAGCTTGCTCGCCCTTCTGGCTCGGAAAGGTCCACGAGAGATCGAGATGCGCGCCCTGCGAAAGGTGAATTTCGACGAGGACTCGCTCGTCGCCCGGCGTGACGAGAATCCCGCCGTGTCCGGCCGGGGACGTCGGCTTGGCCCCCGCTGGGAGCTTGGCTCCGATGCGCGTCGCCGAGCCGCGCAGCAGATTCGAGGCGATGCGGAACGATCCGGGCTGTCGATCGATCGCGCCGCGAGCCTCGACGCGCAGGCGTCGTGCACCCACGCCGCGGAAGCTGACTTGGGCAGTCCTGCCGCGTTGGCTGACGCCCAGCGCGACGCCGTCGAGCGTGATCCTCGAGACTTGGCTGTTCGAGAAGGGGAGGTGGATCGTCACCCAGTCCTTCGTGAAGACGCGTACGTCGATGTCGGCAACGAGCGAGTACGTGTCGCTCGAGGGCTCGAGGACGTACGAGGCGTTACCGATGACGTAGTCGACGATCGGTTTCACGTCGACGGAGTGCGTCGTCGATTCATCCGGGTTGGCGAGTCGCCAGAGCTTGCGAAACGTCTCGTGCGGGAGGAACACCTTGTTGTCCTGTCCCTGGATCC
>CAYZGY010000098.1:11756-14811 GCA_964478085.1 uncultured Planctomycetia bacterium | reverse complement strand
TTCATGTTCACTTCTGACGCTGATGATGCTTCGGGTGATTAGATCTCTTATGTCTTCACCGCAGATAACGGCTTCGATCCGCCGACCGTCGTCGGACCACAGGCGAGCGAGTCGGCGAGCTTCGATCTCGACCTCGGTAGCTGGATCATCTCCGTCTCTGTGGACGACGACCCCGAGTGCGATGACGTCGCCGAGGGAGCGAGCTGTTCGATCGAGATCGAGATCGTTCCCGAGGGTGGGCTCCAAGTGCCCGGTGATTGCAACCAGGACGGTGTGCTCGACATCTCGGACGGCCTTTGCCTCTTGGGTCATCTGTTCCTCGGTAATCCGGTGAATCTTCCGTGCGATGGAGATGGAGCGAACCAGTCGCTCCTCGACTGGCAGCCGGACGGCGGGCTCGATCTGTCGGATGGCATCGGCCTCCTCAATTTCCTGTTCACGGGCGGCCCGCCACACCCGAGCGCGGTGGAAGATGCCGAGACGACCGGCTGTATTCGGATGGTCGACTGTCCCGATAACGACAACTGTTCATGACGGAACGTTCACTGACAGGATCGCAGCTCGCTCCGACGCTTCGTGCGCTCGGAGTCTGGGCTGCGGTCCTGTTCCTGTCAGTTTTCGCAAGCCGTCTCGTTCGAGCGAACGACGTCGACCTCGTCATTACCGAGATTCTCTACGACGCCGATCCGACCAACTCGGGCGGTGAGTTCATCGAGCTCCAAAATCGGGGCTCAGAGACGCTCGCGATCGGCGGCTGGGCTCTCGCGGAGGCGGTTGAGTTCGTCTTCCCCGAGGGGACGGAAGTCGCGCCGGGCGAGTTCATCGTGCTTGCGCGAAACGCTGTCGAGGCGGCGGAGTTTTACGGGGTCGAGATCTTCGGCGAGTACGACGGGCGTCTCGACAATCGTGGCGACACGATTCTCCTCAAGACGGGCGCGTGCGACGGCTGCCGGATCGTCGAGTTCGTCGTCTACGATGATGAAGAGCCGTGGCCGAACGAGGCCGACGGTGCGGGTCCATCGATCGAGCTGATCGAGGGAGCTCTCGACAATACGGATCCGGCGAGCTGGACGGTCGGCGATCCGTTCAGCCCGGGTCGTGAGAACTCGCCCGGTGAGACCAATCAGGGCGACGTCGCGATCCACGAGATTCTCTACCACCCGATTCGGGTCGAAGGGCGTCGCAAGTTCGATCGCATCAACGCCGGTCCTTACGAACAGGATGGCGATGACGGGCTCGGCGAGTACCTCGAGCTCATCAATCGATCGGAGAGTGTCGTCGACCTCTCGGGTTGGTCGTTCACGGACGGCATCGACTACGTCTTCCCCGAAGGCACGTCGCTCGCACCGGGCGAGCTGCTCGTGGTGGGGCAAAACCCGGACACGCTCCTCCTGCGCTTCGGCGTTCATGCTCTCGGTCCCTACGAGGGGCGGCTGCGCGATGAAGGCGAGCGTGTGACGCTCCGCGATGCGGATCTCCGGCTCGTCGACTCACTCCACTACAACGACCGTCATCCCTGGCCGCTCTCGCCCGACTCGATCGGCATCGCGCTCGAGTGCATCGATCCCGAGGCGCCGAACGACAGCGCGTCGAACTGGCGTCCGAGTCAGGCCGACTTTCCACGGCCGAGCAGCGTCGTTCCGAGCTTCGTCGACGGTTGGCAGCGCATCACCGTGACGGACACGGCGACGTCGAATCGGCTCTTCATTCACGTCGATGGTCCCGGGGAGTGGCTGCTCGACGATGTCTCGGCGCAGGACCTCACGACAGGAGACTTTCTCGAGTTCAACGGTGACTTCGAGGAAGGCGATGCCGGCTGGCTCAAGAGCGGCAATCACTCCGAGACTTTCTGGACACAGGCAGACGCCCGCAGCGGAACGGCTTGCGAGCATATCGTCGCGACGGGAGCGGGAAGCGGAAGCTCGAACAGTCTTCAGCTCCGCCGCGTTCTCGGCATGGTCGCGGGACAGAGCTACTCGCTCTCGCTTTGGGTGAAGCATCTCAGCGGTCACCCCGAGCTCACCTTTCGACTCTCCGGCGGTGGTTTCGAGACGACGGTCCACGCACCCGAGGTCGTGACCGTCGCCGACGAATGGAGCGATGCTTCGAATCCTACGGGCGCGTGGAGCTATCGTGACGGAGGTGGCAACCTGATCTCGGGACGCTCGAGCTCGTGGCTTCCGACGATTCTTGCGAGCGATCAGTCCGCCTGGACAAACGCGGGAGACAGCGGCGTGCCGGGCTGGTGCCGAAGCGTCGGCGAGGTTGCAGGTCTCGACTTCCCGGTCGGCTCAGTCGGCGGCTACGGTCCGGCGGAGCTTCGTTGGACGGCTCCGTCGGAAGGCGTCGTGACCATCAGCGGCGGTGTTTGGCTCGTGCGCGACAGCGCGACCGATCAACGCTGGGAGATTCACGCTGGCGACACGTTGATCTCGAGCGGCGTCGTCCATGGGGGGGACGGGACGGCGTCCTCGTCGAGTCCGGCGGCTTTCGAAGATGGGTCGGGCGGTGCCGCTGCGCTTTCGCGCGTCGTCGAGGCCGGTGACACGATCCACTTCTCGGCGGAGCCCGAAGGCAACTTCACGCAGACGCTCGTGGGCTTCGACGTCGGCGTCTCGTTCATCGCGGGAATCCCGGTCGATCCCGCGCCACTCGCACCGCCCGTGGGCGGTTTCATCGGAGACGGCGTAAGTCCGCTGGCTGCGTCACGACCCCGAGCTGACGAAGGCGAGCGACTCGGTCACGATCACCGCGCTCGTGACGGACGAGACGCTCGAGAGCGTCGAGCTCGAGGTTTCGCTCGGCACCTCGACGTCGACATCGACATTGGCGATGCGCGACGACGGACAGAGCGGAGACGGGGAAGCAGGCGACGGAGTCTTCGGCGTGACGCTGCCGGGCCGCCCCTCGCAGACACTTGTTCACTACCGGCTCATCGCCGAGGATGGCTCCGGCGCGACGACGGAGTTTCCCTACCCCGACGATCCGTCCCCGACGCAGGCTTACTACCATTACGACGGCGACATCGACACGCGCTTGACGCTGTTCCACCTCT
>CAYZGY010000098.1:0-11746 GCA_964478085.1 uncultured Planctomycetia bacterium | reverse complement strand
CCTTCGATCCTCCGAGCGAGCGAAGCTCGACGCGAATCCGCGTTCGTCCGAGTACGTGGACGCGAGCTTGGTCGTCAACGGTGTTGCCTACCCGCACATCGGCGTACGCTACCGCGGCCGCGCGAGCCGGGATCATCCGAAGCGTCCTTGGAAGTTCCGCTTCAACAAGGGAGATCTCTACGACGGCAACAAGACGCTCGACACGATGCTGACGATCCCCTTCACGCAGAAGATCATCTTCGATGTCTTCGACCTCGCGGGGATCACGAATCTCCAGTCCGACCTCGTTCGGCTTCACATCGGAGACAGCTTCTGGGGCGTCTACGTCGCGTTCGAGTCGCCGACGGGGAGCTGGCTCGACAAGCACGATCACGACGGCGACGGCGAGGTCTACAAGGCGCGGACGGTCGAGACGCCGGCGAACTCGAAGAACACGGATCTCTACAGCAATCAGCTCATCACCGATCTCGACTTCTGGGGCGCGTGGAACAAGAAGATCAGCCCGCTCGAGAGGCCGACCCGCATCCGCGAGCTGACCGAGGCGCTCAACGGTCTCTCCGACGAGGAGTTGCTCCCGTGGCTCGACGAGAAGGTCGATCTCGAGCAGTGGTTCACGCGCTGGTCGCTCTACATTCTGATGAACGTCGACGACTTTGCGGGTCACAACTACTACCTCTTCATCCAAGGTGAGGAGGGCGGCAAGTGGCAGCAGCTCGCGTACGATTTCGATTCGGGCTTCACGTACAGCCGCGTCGGTCCGATTCGCGCGCTCTACGGTGACGGCAAGCAGGGCGACAACCCCGGCTGGCAACGCAACAAATTCTGTGAGCGCGTCTCGAACAACGCGACGCTGCGGCGAATCTACTTCCTGCGCATGCGGAAGATTCTCGACGAGCTCTACAAGACGGAGATCGTCTTCCCGATGGTCGACGAGCTCTTCGCGCTCTCCGCGCCCGATCGCGCGCTCGACATCGCGAGGTGGGGGACGATGCGCTCGTCGACGAACGAGCTCAAGAGCGTGATGAACGGCCAGCGAACGCGCATGCGAAACTTTCTCGCGACGCAGTCGCTCCCCGGTGACGACGACATCCCGACGATCGAGCCAGCCGGAGGACCGTTCGGAGAGCCGGTCACGGTGACGATCGGTGTTCCCGCTGGACTACGTGCCGTTTACACGACCGACGGGAGTGACCCGCGTCTCTCGACGACGCGCGTGGTCTACGGGGGGGATCCGATCCTCGTCGAGGTGACGACTACGCTTCGTGTCGCCGGCATCGACGACGCTCTCGATTTCGAAGCCGGCGACTGGACCGAACTCGCGACGGAGACCTACACGATCGAGATCGTCGATATCGGGCTCGGTCCTTTCCTTCGGGGTGATTGCAACGAGAGCGGCGCGGTCGATCTTTCGGATGCCGTCTCGCTGCTCGATTTTCTCTTTCTCGGTGGAGCCGAGCCTCCTTGTCTCGCCGCCTGCGACGTCAACGTCGACGGGCAGGTCACGGGAGTCACGGACGCCGTCGCGCTCCTCGGTGGGCTCTTTCTCGGTGGGCCGCCGCCGGGGGCTCCGTATCCCGACTGCGGCACGAGCGACGCGGCGGGCGACGAGACGCTCGGCTGCGCGACTCGAAACGCTCATTGTGAAGCCAGGTAGAACGCCAAAGGACAGCGACGAATCATGATTCGACGACTCACGCTCCTCTCGGTTCTCGTGTGCCTTCTCGGCTCGACACTTCGATCCGTCGAAGCCCAGACTCTCGCCCACTATCGTTTCGAAGAGGGCGAAGGCACAGACGTCGTCGACAGCGAGTCCGGTGCCATCGACGGCACGCTCACGGAGGGCTCTGCGTTCAGCGACGACGTGCCGTGCCTCTCGGGCAATCTCGACAATCAGTTCTCGGCGGACTTCACGACGGGTGGCTTCGCGTTGATGGATGGGACGTCGTTCATCCTCCACGCGGCAGACGCAGGAGGCGCGGAGGGCGACGCGACACTCGAGTGGTTCATGAAGCTTCCCGCGGGGCAACCGCACTCGTCGATCTTCTGGACAAACTCCGATGACGGCGCCGACTCGAACCGCTTCAACATCTTCTGGAACGCCTCGTTCACCGGGGCCGCCGGGAGCGACACCTTCGTCTCGGGCGACTACAAGGATCCTGCGGGCGCCGGACCGCAGGCCATCTCCCCGCACGACAACGGTCTACCGATCGTCGTCGGTGCCTGGCATCACTTCGCGATCGTCCGAACCGAGCAAGAGGACGGCAGCTACCTTTGGACTTGGTTCGTCGACGGAGTCGAGAGTGCGGGCCACTCGGCCGTGACCTCGCTCGACCTGCCGAACGCGACGAGTTGGTCGATCTGCGGCCGTCAAGGCGCACCTGCGCTCCGAGCCCTCATCGACGAGGTGCGCCTCACCGAGGGGGCTCTCGAGCCGGGTGACTTCCTGATCTGTCCACGCGTCGAGTGCCCCGATGAAGGCGACACGCATTGCGACGGTCTCAGCGCCGATCCACCGGGTGGTGCTGCGGGCCAGTACGAGATCACCGCGGATGCGAGCGACGACTCGGGCGACAGCATCCTCTACACGTTCCAAGCCGACGACAGTGCCGGCAGCGTGCTCGTCGTCGGGCCGCAACAGGATAACACTGCCACGTTCAACCTCGGCATCGGAACGTGGACCGTGAGCGTGACCGTCGACGACGATCCGTTCTGCGACGACGCCGCTGGCGACGCTTCCTGCGAGATCGTGGTCGACGTCACGGAAGGATTCGAATCCTCGCCGCGCTTCCTTCGCTTCGAGGAAGGGGAAGGCACGGACATCGTCGACAGTGACAGCGGAGAGATCGTCGGAGAGCTCGTCGGAGGCGCCACCTTCAGCGAAGACACTCCGTGCCTGATCAACGGAGAGGAGAACCGCTTCAGCGCCGACTTCACGCAGGGCGGTTTCGCAAAGATCACTGATGCGGTGTTCCTGCTGCACGATCCCGCCGTCGGCGGCGCAGAGAACGCGACGCTCGAGTGGTTCATGAAGGTTCCGAACTCGCACGCGCACGCGTCGATCTTCTGGACGAACGGCGACGACGCGCTCGACTCGAACCGCTTCAACATCTTTTGGAACGCCGAATTCACGGGGCAACCGGGCAGCGATCGATTCGTCTCGGCCGACTACCGAGCGCCCGACAGCTCGGGTCCGGTGCCGATCTCTCCGCACGGCAACGGCCTCGCGATCTCGCTCGACGCTTGGCACCACTTCGCGATCGTGCGGACGGCGAACGGCGACGGCACCTACGAGTGGCGCTGGTTCGTCGACGGTGCCGAGAGCCCGGGTCACGGTCCGACGACCGCTGGCCTCACGCTGCCCGACTCGCTTTCGTGGGAGATCTGCGGACGTGGCGGCGGGCAGGCCCTTCGCGCTCTCATCGACGAAGTCCGACTGACCCCCGAAGCGCTCGGCCCGGAAGACTTCCTCGGCTGTGAAAGCGACTGCCCCGTCGAAGGAGACGCCGACTTCGCCGACACGAGCTGCGCGGGGCTCGAGTCGAGTCCGGCCGGTGGCGCCCCGGGCGAGTACACGTTCACTGCCGACGCGAGTGATGGAACGGGCGACGCGATCTCGTACAGCTTCTCGGCGAACAACGGCATCGATCCGCCGCTGTCGGTCTCTACCGACGAGAGCAGCGCGACGATGTTCCTGACGCAAGGCGTCTGGACTGTCACAGTCACGGTCGACGACGATCCGGACTGCAACGACGCTGCTGGCGACGCCGCTTGTGTCATCGAAGTCGTTGTCGAAGGTGATATCGAGCCCGGCGACTTCACACCGCTCGCTTACTACCGTTTCGAGGAGGGCCAAGGCACCGACGTCGTCGATGAGCTCAGTGGCGCGGTCGACGGGCAGCTGCTCGACGGCGCGGGATTCTCGGAGGACACGGCGACCCCACACGTCCCACAGACGGGCGCTCCGAACGACTTCTCAGCCGACTTCTCCGAGGCCGGTTTCGCGCTCATGGAGGGAACGTCGTTCATCCTCCACAGCCCTGCCGCGGGTGGTGCCGAGGGCGACGCGACCTTCGAGTTCTTGCTCAAGGTGCCCGTCGCGCAGGATCACAACGCGATCTTTTGGACGAACGGCGAGCCAGCCGACGTCAACCGTTTCAACATCTTCTGGAACGCGTCGTTCACGGGTGCTCCCGACAGCGACCGCTTCCTCTCGGCGGACTACCGTGGCGAGAACGGTGAGGGGCCGGATGCGATCGGAGAGCACGGCATCGGCACACCGCTGACTCTCGGCGAGTGGCACCACGTCGCGATCGTCCGGCGACAGCTCGCCGAGGGCGTCTACCAGTGGAGATGGTACGTCGACGGCGAGCTCGACGCGGGCAAAGGTCGGAACACCACGCTCGCCCTTCCGACCGCGACGACCTGGCTCCTGGCCGGTCGGCAGGGCGCGGCCGGGATTCGTTGTCTCATCGACGAGGTTCGCCTCTCCGAGGGCGCGCTCGTTCCGTCCCAGTTTCTGATCTCTCCGGGTGACGCTGTCGACGAAGACTGCAGCAACGTCATCGACGATGACGGCGACGGGCTCATCGATTGCGACGACCCGGATTGTGAAGCGACGAACGAGTGCGAGGATACCTTCGTCCGCGGTGATACCAACTCGTCGGGGGCGATCGATCTCACCGACGGTATCGCGACGCTCAATTTCCTCTTCGTCGGCGGGTCGGCGCCCGCTTGCTTCGACGCGGCCGATACGGACGACAGCGGATCGCTCGCGATCAACGACGCCGTGATCACGTTCTCGTACCTCTTCACGGGAGGGGCCGCGCCCTCGCCGCCGAGCCCGACGATGAGCGCGTATCCGCCCAGTGATTGCGGCCGCGACGAGACGTTCGACGATTTCTTCTGCGGTCGACTCGCTGAGACTTGTTCTAGCGCACCGTAGCCGTTTCCGTCGATTGACAAGCCCGTCTGGCTGTTCGTACGATACGAGAGTGTTCGAACGATGTTCGATCGGGATTTTGCTGAGACCCTGACCGGAGGACGAATGCTCCGACGACTGCTCCTGACCGCGTGGACCATCGGATTCGCGACCCTTCTTGTCGCATCCTGCGCCCAGCTTCCTGGCGATTCGTCTCCTTCTGGGGGCGGCGACGCCTCCGCGAAGGCCGCCGAGATCGGCGACACTCCCATCGGTCCCAAGTGGTGGCCGTCCAAGTGGGGACCCGAGGACCAACGCGGCGCCGCGAACCACATGACGGCCGCGAAGGCGCTCGAGGCCGCGCAGCTCATCCGCACGGGAAAGGTCTATCAGCTCGGCCGCGTCTACGAGCGCGACATGCCGATGCCGCCGAACCGGACGTACACCTTTCTCATACCGGGCAATCCGACGACGCCGGGTGCGGTCGGCGAGAATTCGCGCGTCGGCTACGACGACTTCCTAATGGCCGAGATCGGTCAGATGGGAACGCAGATGGACGGGCTCGGTCACGCGGGCGTGCGTCTCGACGACGGCGACTACTACTACAACGGCTTCAAGGCCGAGAACTTCGCCGGGCCCTACGGCCTCTCGAAGCTCGGAGTCGAGAACGTCGGCGTCTTCTTCGCGCGTGGTGTGCTCATCGACGTCGCGGGCTACAAGGGAGTCGATCGACTCGAGATCGGAACGGTCATCACCGTCGCGGATCTCGAGGGCGCGCTGAAGAAGCAAGGCGGCATCGAGATTCGCAAGGGTGACGTCGTCATCCTGCGTACGGGGCACAGCAAGCTCTGGAAGGTCGACAACGAGAAGTACATGAGCGGCGAGCCGGGCATCGGTCTCGAGGCCGCCGAGTGGCTCATCTCAAAGGACATCGGACTGATCGCCGGAGACAACTGGGGGATCGAGGTGCACCCGCCCGAGAAGGTGAATCGGGAGATCGAGGTGCACCAGCACATGATCACGAAGCACGGCATCTGCTTCCTCGAGAACTTGATCGTCGAGGAGCTCGCCGCGGACGAGGCTTGGGAATTCGCGTTCGTGTTCGCTCCGCTCAAGATCAAGGGCGCGAGCGGTTCCCCGGGAAACCCGATCGCGATTCGTTGAGAGGATCAGGATGAGTCGGCGATTTTTCACACAAGCTTCGATGGCGGTCGGCGTAGCTCTCGCCGCGGTCTGGGGATCGTGTCTGATCGCCGATGCCGACACCGACTCGAAGAAGCCGTCCCACTGGGCCTTCGTTCGCCTGGAGCGGCCGGCTGCTCCGCGTCTCGACGTCGACACCGGCTCGAATCCCATCGACTCGTTCATCCGCTCGGCGCTCCTCGAGCGGAAAATTTCGCCTGTCGCTCCGACCGATCGCAGGACCCTGATTCGCCGACTCTCGCTCGACCTTTTGGGGCTGCCGCCATCGGAGGACGAGGTGCAGGCGTTCCTCGATGACGGCGAGCCTGAAGCCCATCAAAAGCTCGTCGACCGTCTTCTCGCGTCGCCACGTTACGGTGAGCGTTGGGGGCGACACTGGCTGGACGTCGCCCGTTTCGCCGAATCCGAAGGTTACGCCGAAAACACCGATTGGCCGTACATCTGGCGCTATCGCGACTGGGTCGTCGACAGCTTCAACCACGACCGTCCCTTCTCCGAATTCGCGCTCGCGCAAGTCGCGGGCGACGAGCTCGCGCCTTACGCGGACGAGAACTTGATCGCGACGGGGTTCTTGGCGACCGCACGAGTCAGCGGCGACGAAGCGAGCAACATTCGACAGATCAACGACCTCTATGTCGACATCGTCAATGCGACGTCGAGCGCGTTTCTCGGACTGACGATGAACTGCGCGCAGTGCCACGATCACAAGTTCGATCCGCTGACGCTCGAGGACTACTACCGCTTGCAGGCCTTCTTCGTCCAAGGTCTTCCCGGCAACGTCGTGCTCCGGCGCGGCGCAGGATCACCCGACCCCGCGACTCTCGCGAAGACGGCGCTGGCACTGGCGCAGAAGACGATCGAGACGCGCTCTCGCGTTCTCGGCGAGGCCTACGACGAGGAGCCCGACAAGACGCGGCGCGTCTGCAAGACGAGTGAGGACAAACGGACGATCGCCGAGGAGGGGCTCTACCGCGCCACGCGAGCTCGACTCAACATTCGCATCGCCGGCTGCAACGCGTTTCGTTTGACCGAGGACGAGAAGAAGCAGCTCGCGGAGCTTCGCGCCAAGCTCGACGGGCTCTCGAAGCCCGTCACCCAGACATGGGGCTTCTATTCGCCCGTGACGAGCCCTCACGCCGTCAGCGTTCTGCCGATGCAGGCGAACTTCTCGATCGTCCACGACCTCGACGTGCTTCGTCGCACTCGCGCGTACGCCTTCGGTCGCGGCGATCCCTACGCTCCCGAGAAGATCGTGTCGCCCGGCTATCCCGTGATCCTCGGCGGCGGAGACGCAGATCCCGCGAGCCCGCGTTCCTCCTTGGGCCGCTGGCTCGCCAGTCGAGAGAATCCGCTGACGGCGCGTGTCTGGGTCAATCGCATCTGGCACTATCATTTCGGTCGTGGCCTCGTGGCGACGCCGGGCAACTTCGGCGTTCGTGGTGCGAAGCCGTCGCATCCCGCGATGGAGCGCGTCGAGAGCGGTTGGAGCACGAAGCACATCCATCGACGGATCGTGACCTCGAGGACCTACCGGCGTTCGGGTCGCTTCCACGCCCCGAGTGTGAAGCTCGACCCCGGGAATCAGCTCCTCTGGCGTTTCCCGAGGCGTCGTCTCGAGGCCGAGGCGATCCGCGACTCGATCCTCGCTGCCTGCGGTGAGCTCGATCTGCGCTACGGAGGTCCGAGCGAGAAAGCGGCGGCCGGGAGCGACGGGCGGCGACGAAGCGTATATCTCTTCCAGAAACGCGACGTTCCGCCGACATCTCTCGCGCTCTTCGACGGACCGACCGCGATGGCGCAGAGCTGCGCCACTCGCCCGACGTCGACGAGCGCTCTTCAGTCGCTGCACCTCCTCAACAACGAATCGTTCCTCGTGCGCAGCCGACGCTTCGCGAATCGTGTCCGTGCCGAATCGGGGGACAATCTCGAGAAGCAGGTCCGAACCGCGTTTCGCGAGGCGCTGCAGCGTGAGCCGGAGAGACTCGAGCTCGAGGCGTCGCTCGATTTCCTACGTGACTTCGACCCGACCGAGGCGACTCGTGACGATCCGCGCATCGTGCGCGTCGAGGTCTCCGAGGGGGGGCGAGCCGCGATCGACGGCGACGTGATCGAGTCTTGGGCGCAGCTCCGCCCGACGAGTGGCGCACATCCACCTCGATTCGTCGCACACTCCGAGCGCGGCATCAACGGAGAGCCGGTTGTTCGCTTCTCGGGTCAGCACGGCATCAACGCCTCGTTTCTCGCCATCCCCGACTCGGACGAGATCGACTTCACGACCGGTTATACGTTTTTCGCCGTCGCTCGATTCCTCGGGACGGGACAGGGGAACGGAGTCGTCTTTCTCAAGGCGGGTAATGGCGGCAATTCGCCCGGCGCTCTCGGGCTGCTTCGACTCCACGGGAGCGGCAAGCTCGCGATCGGCCAGAACATCGACGGTCAGTGGTCCGATCGAATCTTCTCGGCCGAGTCCATCCCGTACAAGGTGCCTGTGCTCGTCATCGGTCGCTTCGACGGAGAGAAGATCGAGCTCGACGTCGTCAGCGCTGCCGGCAAGATTTCGTCCGCTAGCGCCGAGCTTCGCGGGCGCATCGATCCGGGAGCCGGCGGTGAGCTCAGCGTCGGTGGATACGTCGACGCGTTCTCCGACTTCGGCGAGAGACTGAACGGAGACGTCGGCGAGCTTCTCCTCTTCCGAGAGGCACTGAGCGACGCGAAGCGAGACGCGATCTCGAAGGCGCTCGTGCGTCGATGGCTCGACCCGAATCGACCGGCGAAGCTCCCCGACACGATGGCGGCGCTCGTTCGAGCGGAACCGCAGCTCGCGCTCTGGCTGCGTGCCGGTCGTCAAGTCCGCGTGCCGCGCCCGGGGGCACAGGTCGTCCTTTCGCAAGATGCGAACGCGGCGCCTGCGCTCTACGGAAGCGACCCGAGCCGAGCCGCGATCACGTACCGATTCGATCGTCCCGTGCAAGTCTCGGATCTCGAGCTCATCGTGCACCGAGAAGGTGTCACGGAGATCGAAGGATTCGCAGGTGACGACGAAGGGGCTCTCGTCTCCATCGGGACGGCGAGAGGCCAACGGGAAAACGGTGAGCTTGCCCGGGTCGGGAAGCCCTACAGCGAAGACCGCGCGGCGCGGGTCTTTTCGTTTCGCGAGTCCCAGCAACGCCCAGGGCGCGTGTTTCGATTCTTCGTGCGAGAGACCGTCTCGCCCGCGACGTTCACCAATTACGCGGCTTTTCCACGTCCCGTAAACGGCTCGCGGATCGCCGCAGTGCCGTCGATCCTTCAGTCGCGATCGCCCGAGTCGAACCTCGTGCTTTTCTGTCAGGCCTTGCTCAACTTGAACGAATTCCTTACGGTCGAGTGAATCATGCACCAGCCGGATGCCTACCTCACGCTTTCGCGACGCCAGCTCCTGCAGCGATCGGCTCTCGGTTTCGGCGGCCTCGCACTCTGGGATTTACTCTTGCGGGATGGGTTCGCGAGAGCCGAAGGCGGCCAAGCGCGCAATCCGTCGCCGATCCCTTCTTACCGGCCTCGGGCGAAGAGCGTGATCTTCCTCTTCATGGCGGGCGGTCCGAGTCATATCGACAGCTACGATCCGAAGCCCGAGCTCGATCGTCTCGACGGCAAGGAGACGCCCGAGAGCATCCGCAAGCTCTTCCTCCGTACCGCGACGATGGGAAACGGCACGCGTACGCTGATGCGCAGTCCTTTCCCGTTTCAGCGCTACGGCGAATGCGGCATGCCCGTCTCGAGCCTCTTTCCCGAGACGGCGCGACACGTCGACCGCATCTGCTTCGTGCGAAGCATCCAGCACGACACGGTGATCCACATCCCTGGCGAGTACATGCTGACGACCGGAACGATCGTCGGCGATCGACCGAGTCTCGGCGCTTGGGTGCGGTACGGCCTCGGGAGCGAGAGCCAGGACTTGCCCGGCTTCGTGGTCCTCGGTGATGGACCACCGCGGCCGTCGTTCTCTTCGGGTTTCTTGCCCGCTGAGCACGAGGGAACCTACGTGCCGAACGTGCGCGCGGGAATTCCGGATCTGAGTCTTCCGAAGACCGTCTCGCGCGATCGACGCGGGCGCCAGCTCCGACTCCTCGATCGATTGAACGAGCTCCACCTCGAGCGACTCGAGGAGAGGGACTCGAACCTCGAAGCCCGCATCCGCTCGTACGAGCTCGCCTTCCGCATGCAGTCTTCCGCGCCGGAGGCTTTCGCGGTCGACGACGAGTCCGAGGAGACCAAGCAGCTCTACGGAATGGACAAGAAAGAGACGGAGAAGGTCGGATCCGAGTGCCTCCTCGCGAGGCGTCTCGTCGAGCGTGGCGTGCGTTTCATTCAGGTGCGGGTCGGTGGTTGGGATTCGCACAAGGATCTCAAGGGCGGTCACCTCGGCTGCGCGCGCAAGTCCGACAAGCCCGTCGCCGGATTGATCGCCGACCTCGACCGTCGCGGCCTTCTCGACGAGACGCTCGTCGTGTGGGGCGGCGAGTTCGGGCGCACGCCGGGCGCCGAGAAGTCCGACGGGCGCGATCACTCGCCGGGCGGCTTCACCATGTGGCTTGCCGGCGGTGGCGTGCGAGGCGGACAGATCATCGGCAAGACCGATCCCGTCGGCTATTCGGCGATCGAGCGACCCATTCACCCGAACTCGCTCCACGCGACGATTCTCCACGCCCTCGGTGTCGATCAGCACGACGTGAGCTACGTCCACAACGGCCGTCGCGAGATTCCGACCTTCGTCGAGAGCGAGGTCGTTCACGAGATCTTCGCGTAGTTCTGGGCGGGCGCGCGCCCTTCCGATAGTTCGCGAGCGGCCCGTCGCTCAAGTTCGTTCCTCGACTACCCGACGAGGCGATAGGGGAACGAACACGCATGCACGAAGTCGGCTCATCGAGAATCTCTTATCGGACTCTGCTCACGGTGCTGGTGCTCTTGCCTGGCATCGCCTGGTCGGCGTTCGCGCAGGGTGACCGTTTACCGGTGCCGTGGCCGCTCGGCTCGATTCCCGACGCCGAGTTCCTCCGCTCGATTCTCGAGGAGGCGATCGAGCTCGCCGAGCGCGAGCAGTACGAGGAGTTCCTCGAGGCGCGCGAGATCGGGGAGCAGTCCGAGCACATCCCGATCTACCAGAACGACATCGACAACGGTCGTTGGAATCAGGAGCAGCTCTTCATCGCGGGAGACGGCTTCTTCGAGCACATGTTCCACCCGCGCGACGGCTACGGCGACGCCGAGGGGATCGCGAAGATCAGGGATCGATCTGGTGGCAGCAGGTGATCGCGCGGAAGACCGTCGTCTGATCACATCCACCGCCGTCGAAGGGACCGTCACCGGCAGCACCATCTGTCTCGTCTTGGCCGAGCTTCGTGTTCTGGTCGAAGTGGTAGACGATCTCGCCTTGGACAACGGCGCCGTACTCGCCGTCCGAAATATGTGCCGTGACGTAGCGCCAATCGTTGCATCGGCCGCCGGCACCAGGAGGTGACTCCCGCCCGTTGACCACAACCGTCTCGCGAACGCGGTGGAGCCAGAAGGTCGTACCTTCCGGAAGCTCCGAGAGCTCACCTGCGTGCTGCGCGACGCGGAGCTCGCCGTAGGTGCAGCCGTGAT
>CAYZGY010000097.1:0-14820 GCA_964478085.1 uncultured Planctomycetia bacterium | reverse complement strand
CGTGGTGTCGGCTCTTGTGCGCTCGCCACCAAAAAACGCCCGTGCCCTGATGCACGGGGCTTTTTTTGGGTCGGCGATCAGACTTCCGAATCCGGATCGATTTCCATCGACTCCAGCCAGTGTCGTGCCCGCGCTTCGTCGACGTCTGTCTCGTAGAGAAGCGGTTGATCCCTGACGAATCGGTCGGCGAAACCCTTTTCCCACGGAAAGCGTTTCTCGGCGTCCGGCCAGATCACCTGTAGCATGGCGAACTCGTCGCCGCTGTGATACCAGCGTGCCCAGCCGAAGAAGGGGTCGTACCAGCGGAGCTTCGACTGGCGAAAGGTGGAGTCGTAGCTTTCGATGAAGCGATCGCTGACGTCGCCGTCGAGGAAGTGCCGACCCTCGCGGATTTCGTCGACGGCGGCCCAGAGCATTCCGTGGCCAGTCTCCGGTTGGCAGCCGAAGACCGCGATTTCGGGCTGCTGCAGAGTTTGACAGAGCCCGACGGAGATGCACCATCCCTCACAGTCGCCCTCCGCCGGAATCACGACGCAATGCCAGCCGTCTTTGTCGATGTCCTCGAGAATCCGCTGGTCGTGTTCGTCGAGCCCTTCGTCGTCGAGCGAGCGGGCCATGGCCTTATAGCCTCATCGCCTCATTACCTCATTACCTCATTACCTCATTACCTCATTACCTAATCGCCTCAGAGACTCTCGAGGATGCGCCGCAACGCCGCCTCGATCTCGTCGGCGCACTGGCGATATCCGTCGACTCCGGATCCGATCGGGTCGCTGACGCCCTCGGGCGAGAGTTGCTCGATGTGGTCGGTAGGACCGTCGGCGAGGCCGATCGCCTGGCGGCGGTGCGAGTCGGTCATCGCGAAGATGCGGTCGGCTTGTGCGACGAGGTCGGCGGTCAGAGGGCGGGAGACGTGGTTCTCGAGATGCGTCCCGCGCTCCTTCATGACGATGTCGGCGTCCTCGGTCGCGCGGCCACCGTAGTACGCGGACGTTCCGGCCGAGAGGATGCGGTAGCCCGCTTCCTCGAGGTCGTCGGGAGCGCGTCCGAGCTTCTCAGCGAGCAGCTTGCGGAAGAGCGCCTCGGCCATCGGGCTGCGGCACGTGTTGCCCGTGCAGACGAACAAGATGACGCGGCCCGAGAAGTGCTGGTGGACCATCTCGGGCGTGATGATTCCACTGCGCAGGACCTCGTACTTGTCGCCGTCGATGCGAACGATCGTCGAGGCCTCGCCGAGCGCCACGTCGCCTCCGTCGACGAGCGCCTCGACCTCTCCGTCGTAGTACTCCTTCGCTTGCGCGAAGCTCGTCGCGGGCTCTTCGCCGCTCGGATTCGCGCTCGGTGCAAGGAGCGGCTGGTTGAGCTCGTGAAGCACCGCGAGTGCAAACGGTGATCCCGGTACACGGACACCGACCGTGCCGTCACCGGTCGCTCGATCGAGCACGACGGTCAGAGGACCGGGCCAGTACCGCTCCATCAGCGCGCGGGCGCGCGGCGGCACGTCGACCGCGAGCTCGATCGCGTGCTCGATGGTCGGGACGAGCAGCGAGAAAGGCTTGTCCGGCGGGCGCTTCTTCGCCGCGATGAGGCGCTCGAGGGAGCCGTCGATCGACGCCGAGGCGACGAGCCCGTAGACCGTCTCGGTCGGCAGCACGACGAGCCCGCCGTCGGCGAGCACCTTCGCGACCGCCTCGACCTTCTCGAGATCGGGCGCCTGAGGATCGACTTGAAAATACTGACTCATGATTTGCGAAGTACCCGGACCGACCTCACTCTATGCTCTCCAGGGCGGGCTGTGAAGGGCCTGGGCAGATCCTTTCATCCTGCCTGCCATACGTTATCATACCGGCTTTTGCCCAGGGAGCTTGTCCATGTCGCTTCTCGTCGTCGGATCGATCGCGTACGACAGCATCAAGACGCCGCACGGCTCCGCCGATGACGCGCTCGGTGGCGCGGCGGTCTACTTTTCGCTCGCAGCGAGCCACTTCACTCCCGTGCGCCTCGTCGGTGTCGTCGGCGAGGACTTCAAGCCCGAGTTCGTCGAGCTGCTCCAGAGTCGTTCGGTTTGCACTCAGGGACTCGAGAAGATCGACGGCGGCAAGACCTTTCGTTGGGCGGGCGAGTACTCGGCCGACATGAACTCGCGCGAGACGCTCTCGTGCGACCTCAACGTCTTCGAGAACTTCGAGCCCAAGCTCCCGACCGACTACCACGACAGCCGCTTCGTCTTTCTCGCCAACGCGGCCCCGGTGACGCAGCTGAGCGTGCTCGAGCAGGTCGACGCTCCCGACTTCGTCATGGCGGACACGATGGATCTCTGGATCAACATCGCACGCGATGATCTCGAGCTCCTGCTCTCTCGCATCGACGGCATCTCGCTCAACGACGCGGAAGCTCTCCAACTGACGGGCCGGAAGAACCTCATCGACGCAGGGCGGGCGATCCTCGACTACGGCGTCACGACGGTCATCGTCAAGAAGGGCGAGCACGGCTCGCTCGTCATTACGGGGGATCGCACGGTTCCGCTTCCCGCGTACCCGACCGCGACGGTCTGCGACCCCACGGGCGCCGGCGACAGCTTCGCGGGCGCGCTGATGGGCGAGCTCGCTCGGACAGGCAGTGTCGACGAAGACTCGCTCAAGCGCGCGACCGCGTGTGGCTCGGTCGTCGCCTCGTTCACTTGCGAAGGCTTTGGAACGGACCGGCTCGCCTCGGTCGAGCGCGCCGCGATCGACTCGCGCCTCACGGAATTCTGTGATGGTCTTCGCATCACTCACCAGCCGGCGATCTCCTGATCCGGCCCTCTCTTTCGGAGCTCCCTGATGAATTCGGCTGAAGTCCGCCGGACCTTTCTCGAGTACTTCGGTTCGCAAGGACACAAGATCCGTCCGTCGAGCCCGTCGATCCCCTTCGACGACCCGACGATCATGTTCACGAACGCGGGCATGGTCCAGTTCAAGGACATCTTCACGGGCCGCAAGGAGCGAGAAGAGCCGTGCGCGACGACGTGCCAGAAGTGTGTGCGCGCGGGCGGCAAGCACAACGATCTCGACAACGTCGGCTACACGACGCGCCACCTGACGTTCTTCGAGATGCTCGGGAACTTCTCCTTCGGAGATTACTTCAAGGAGCAGGCGATCTACTACGCGTGGGAGCTCATCTCGAAGCACTACGGGCTCAAGCCGGATCGACTCTGGGCGACCGTTTACCAAGACGACGACGAGGCGTTCGACCTCTGGAAGAAGATCTCGACGCTCCCCGAGGACCGCATCGTGCGTCTCGGCGAGAAGGACAACTTCTGGAGCATGGGCGACGTCGGCCCCTGCGGTCCCTGCTCGGAGATTCTGCTCGATCGCGGCGAGAAGTTCGGCGAAGCGGACGTCGAGAACGGAGAGAGGTTCTTCGAGATCTGGAACCTCGTCTTCATGCAGTACAATCAGGCAGCGGACGGTTCACGGACAGTGTTGCCGAAGCCGAGCATCGACACGGGCATGGGGCTCGAGCGCATGGCGATGGTCATGCAGGATGTCGACACGGTTTTCGACACGGATCTGCTGCGTGGTTTGATCGCGCGCATCGAGGACCTCACGGGCGTCAAGTACGACCCGGGGCCCGACGGCGTCTCGCATCGCGTCCTCGCCGATCACGTCCGCTCGCTCGTCTTCACGCTCGCCGATGGTGGCGAGATCACGAACGAGGGGCGCGGGTACGTGCTCCGTCGCATTCTTCGCCGTGCGGCTCGTTACGGTCGCAATCTCCTCAAGGACGAGACGCTGATTCACAACCTCGTCGACACGCTCGTCGACGGCATGGGCGAGGCGTACCCGGAGATCGCCGATCCGCAGAAGAAGGAGTTCGTCACCAAGCTCATCGTCAGCGAGGAGAACAGCTTCGGAAAGACGCTCGATCGCGGCATCGAGCTCTTCAACAAGGAGGCGAATCGCATGGCTTCGGCCGGCGAGAAGACGTTCTCCGGCGATCAGGCCTTCCTGCTCTACGACAGTTACGGCTTTCCGCTCGACCTGACGGAGAGGATGTCCGAGGAGCGCGGCTACGTCGTCGACGTCGAGCGCTTCGACGAGCTGATGAAGGAGCAGCAGGAGAAGTCTCGCACGAAGAAGGGGATCGTCCTCACGGTCGAAGACTATCCCGAGACGACCTTTTCCGGCTACGAATCGACGAGCAGCGAAGCCGAGCTTCAGGCCGCGGTCGAGGACGGCGAGACTTGGAACGTCATCCTCTCGCAGACGCCATTCTACGGCGAGAGCGGAGGGCAGGTCGGTGATACCGGAGTCATCCAGGGCGACGGCTTCAAGCTGCAGGTCTCGGATACGACGAAGGAATCCGGTCGCTTCGTCCACGTCTGCAAGCTTCTCGAGGGTGACGCGAGCGAGATCAAGTCCGGTGACGGGGTGAACGCGTCCGTCGACATCGTCCGCCGCCACGCGATCCAGCGCAATCACACCGCGACGCACCTCGTCCACGCGGCGCTGCGCGAGGTCGTCGGCGATCACGTCCATCAGAAAGGCTCGGTCGTCGATCCCGATCGCCTGCGCTTCGACGTCACGCACTTCGACCCGATCACGCCCGACGAGCTGCGCGCGGCCGAAGACCTCGTCTTCGAGCAGGTCCTCGCGAACACGCCCGTCGAGATCAGCGAGATGCCGAAGGACGACGCGATCGCGATGGGCGCGATGGCGTTCTTCGGCGACAAGTACGGAGACGTCGTCCGCGTCGTCAAGATCGGCGGCTTCTCGATCGAGCTCTGCGGAGGCACGCACGTCGAGCGAACGGGTGACATCGGTCCCTTCGCGCTCGTCAAGGAAGGCTCGGTGTCGGCGGGTGTCCGTCGTGTCGAGGCGCTGACGGCCTCGCAGGCCGAGGGGCTCCACCGCGGCAACAGCCGGCTCGTCGAGTCGCTCGCGCAGGCGCTCAAGGTCTCGCCCGATCGTCTTGTCGAACGCGTTACGAAGCTCCTCGATGAGAATCGCAAGCTCAAGCAGGCCGGCAAGAAGGCCGCGCCTGCGGCGAGCGGCGGAAACGTCGAGAAGCATCAGATCGGCGACATTCTCCTGATCACAGGGCTCTACGACGGCGTCAACGGTGGCGCGCTTCGCGATCTCTACGACGGGTTCAAGAAGGAGTCCGACAAGCTCATCGCCACACTGATCTCGAAAGCGGACGGCAAGGTGAACTGCCTCGTCGGCGTCAGTCGCGCGTTGACCAAGGACGGCTGGAAGGCGGGTGACGTCTTCCAGGCGGGCGCCGAGCACATCGCGGCGCGCGGCGGCGGGCGTCCCGAGATGGTCCAGGCGGGCGGCAAATCGCCCGATGGGGCCGAGGAGGCCCTCGCGGCGATGAAGGAGCGGGTCGAGGCCGGCAAGTAAAGGTCCTCCAAGGGTTTGTGGGAATCTCTGAGCACCGGAATTCCACAGCCCGACGGTTGATTCTTGACCGTCTCTCACCGGAAACCTAAAATAACGCGCTTCTCTTCGTTCACGAGTCCCTCTGGGATAGTGTAACTCTTATAATTTATTGGACTTAGGCGGATCATGGCAGTCCCCAAGAGACGCACCTCGAAGTCGAGGAAAGGCATGCGACGCGCGCACCATGCGCTGAGCCTGCCGCCCATCGTCAAGTGCTCGAACTGTAAGACCCAGCACGTGCGCCACACGATTTGCCCCGAGTGCGGGCACTACCGTGGCAAGCCGATCCTGGCGACCGAGGAGTTCTAAGCCGTGTCTGCGGGCTCTTCTGGAGCCGAGAACGGACGGGGGGAGAGCAGGCCGGCCATCGCGGTGGATGCGATGGGCGGCGACCATGCTCCCGGCGAGATCGTCCGAGGCGCGGTCAACGCGGTTCGCGAGCATCCCGATCTGATCGTCCACCTGGTCGGACGAGAGGACGAGGTTCGTGCTGCTCTGGCGGAAGCCGGATACCCCGGTGATGCGAACGCGTCGGAAGGCACGATTCGAGTCGTCGCGGCGAAGGACGTCGTCGGCATGGGCGAGAGCCCCGTCACGGCGTTGCGCCAAAAGAAGGACTCGTCGATCCTACGCGCGCTCAAGCTCGTGCGCTCCGGGGATGCCTCCGCGTTCGTCAGCGCCGGCAACACGGGAGCCTGTGTCGCCGCGTCGACGCTCGCCCTGCGCACGCTGCCCGAGGTCAAGAAGGCGGGCATCGCCGTCGCGTTTTACGTCGGCTCGCAGCCCGTCGTGCTTCTCGACGCCGGCGCCAACGTCGAGGCGCGCCCCGATCACTTGCTGCAGTACGGTGTGATGGGAAGCCTCTACGCGTCGGAGATTCTCGGTATCGAGAATCCGCGCGTCGGGCTTTTGAACGTCGGAGAAGAAGACGCCAAAGGGCATCGTCTCGCGAAGGAGACGAACGAGCTCTTCCAGGCGAGCACCCTCAACTTTTACGGCAACGTCGAAGGCCGCGAGATGTACCGCGGGGTCTGCGACGTCGTCGTCTGCGACGGCTTCACGGGAAACGTCGTCCTCAAGGTCAGCGAAGGCATCGCGGAGCAGCTGCTCCGCATGTTCAAGGACGGCCTCAAGGATCTCTTCGGCGAGCTGGCCGGGATGGCGACCTCTCCTGACGGTGGGAGCGGCGAGAGTGCTCACCCTCTTCTCGAGACCGGTCGCGGCCTCATCAAGAAGACGCTCCTGGGCATGCAGGAACGTCTCGACTACGCGGAGTTCGGCGGCGCCCCGCTGCTGGGACTCAACGGCTCGGTAATCATTGCGCACGGTCGCAGCGACGCGCGAGCCATCTCGAACGCGATCCGCGCCGCACGGCGGATGACCGCGGTCGACATCGGCGGGCGGATCGTTGAAAATGTCCGGGTCGTCGAGAATATCCGGGAGATGGAGTCCGATAGCGGCTCCACCGAACGGGAGGAAGAGCCGGATTCCGAGAGGGCCGCCAGCGCCGGGCGAGGCGGAAACCTCGGAGGCCGGCGCGAGTAGCTGATCGAACGCATCGAATCCGAAGACGACCTGCGAATGTGGCAGGTTTCGGCTGGAGGATCGACGGAGTCTCAGAATGTTCGAAGCGTATGTGAAGGGCACGGGGCGATACGTCCCCGAGCGCGTCCTGACCAACAAAGAGCTCGAGACCATGGTCGACACGAGCGACGAGTGGATCACCCAGCGCACGGGGATCCGCGAGCGTCGCATCGTGGCCGACGACGAATCGACGAGCGATCTCGCGTATCGCGCAGCGCAGATGGCGCTCGAGCGCGCCGAGCTCGCTCCCGAAGACTTGGACGCGATCGTCATGGGAACGGTCTCGCCCGATACTTACTGCCCTGCGGGTGCCGTCTACGTCCAGGCGAAGCTCGGCGCGAAAAACGCCTGTGCGTTCGACATCAGCGCGGCGTGCACGGGCTTCGTCTACGGCGTCACGATCGGTACGAGCTTCATCAAGAGCGGTCTCTACGAGAACGTCCTCGTGATCGGCGCCGAGGTGCTCTCGCGCATGGTCGACTTTACCGATCGCAACACGTGCATCCTCTTCGGAGACGGCGCGGGGGCGGCCGTTCTCTCGCGTGCGGAAGACGGCAACGAGTCGCGTGTCCTCGATCATTACCTGCGCACTGATGGCGAAGGCGCCGACTTGATCATCATGCCCGGCGGTGGCGCGCAGAAGCCCCCCTCGGCCGACACGCTCGAGCAGCGTCTCCATTTCCTCACGATGCAGGGGCGTGAAGTCTTCAAGTTCGCGACGCGCAGCATGCTCGAGCTCCTCGAACGAGCGTTCGAGAGGAACAACGTAAAGCTCGAGGACATCGATCTGATCGTGCCTCACCAGGTCAACTACCGGATCATCGAGGCGGTTCTGCGCAAGATCGCGATCCCCGAAGACCGTCTCTACCTCAACCTCGATCGCTACGGAAATACGTCGGCTGCGTCCGTTCCCATGGCGCTTCACGAGGCGATCGAGGAAGGGAAGCTCCAACGCGGAAACCTGGTCCTGCTCGTCGCTTTCGGCGCCGGCCTTACCTGGGGCTTCAACTTGATCCGCTGGTAGGCTCTCCAGTTTCGTCGCGTCCCGATTCTCTCTCGAGAGACCCATTCAGAGCTTCCTACGACAGAGTACGTATTCCACGATGAGTTCCGAACCGTCCGAAGCTTGTTGTGCCTTCTTGTTCCCGGGTCAAGGCGCGCACAAAGTCGGCATGGCCGCCGATCTCTGCGAGGCCGAGCCGCGCGCGCAAGCGGTCTTCGATCGCGGCCGAGAGGTGCTCGGCTTCGACGTCCTCGCGATCTGCAAGGACGGACCCGAGGAGGAGCTCGGCTCGACGCGCGTCAGCCAGCCCGCGATCTTTCTCCATTCGATGGCGACTCTCGAGTTGATATCAGAACGTTTCGGTGGGGGATCGTTCGGTCGGGAGATCCCGGCAGCGGCATCCGCCGGCCTGAGCCTCGGCGAATACTCGGCGCTCGTCTTCGCCGGCGCGCTCGAGTTCGAGGACGCGCTCGCGGTCGTCGGAAAGCGCGGCGAGTACATGCAGGCGGCCTGCGACGACCGTGAAGGCACGATGGCCTCGGTCCTCGGCATGAAGGCCGAGGAGATCGAGGCGGTCGTCGAGAAGTGTCGTGGTGACGGGCTCGACGTCGGCGTCGCGAACTACAACTCGCCGGCGCAGACGGTGATCTCGGGCGAGGTCGGCGCCGTCAACACGTGCGCGGAAGCGCTCAAGGAGGCGGGCGCTCGCCGCGTCGTCATTCTGCGTGTCGCGGGTGCCTACCACTCGTCGCTGATGCGTTCGGCGACCGAGAAGCTGGAGCCGATGCTCGCGGACCTGAGAATCTCGTCACCACGGATCCCCTTCTACCAGAACTACTCGGGCACTCGCGTCGAGGATCCCGAGGAGATCCGGCGTGGTCTTCTGCTCCAGGTCGAGAGCTCGGTGCGCTGGGATCCGAGCGTCCGCGAGCTGGTCTCGGCGGGGGTCACCTCGGCTGTGGAAATCGGTCCGGGGACCGTTTTGGCGGGCCTCGTGAAGAATATCGACCGGAACGTCCCGGTTCAGTCCCTCGGGACTGTCGAAGCTCTGGACAACCTCGAGGCACTTCCTGTATAGAGAAGTGATTCAGCACCGTTTTTCGGTGCTTTCTAGCATGCGCTGGTCGCTTGAAGACTGCGCGCGTGTTGCGGACGATACGGAACCTCATGAGCGAAGCGACCCTTCCCCTCGAAAACCAGATCGCCCTGATCACCGGCGGCTCGCGCGGCATCGGTCGCCGTATCGCGAGTCAGCTCGCGTCACAGGGGGCGAATCTCGTCCTCACGGCGCGAGGTCTCGAGGGAGTCGAAGCCGCCGCGAAGGAGCTCGAGGAGGAGTTCCCCGGACGCAAGGTTCTTCCGGTCGCCTGCGACGTCTCCGACTTCGAGAGCGTCAAGGCTCTCATCGACAAGACGGTCGAGACCTTCGATCGCATCGACATCCTCATCAATAACGCCGGGATCACTCGCGATAACCTCATGCTCCGAATGAGCGAGGACGAGTGGGACTCGGTCATCGCCGCGAACCTCAAGGGCGTCTTCAACACGTGCAAGAGCGCGGCGCGTCAGATGCTCCGGCAGCGTTCGGGGCGCATCATCAATGTCACGAGCGTTGTCGGCCTCATCGGCAACATCGGTCAGGCGAACTACGCCGCGTCGAAGGGCGGCATCGTCTCCTTCACGTACACTCTCGCACGTGAGCTCGCTGCCCGCGGCATCCTGGTCAATGCCGTGGCGCCGGGTTTCGTCGAGACGGACATGACGGCGGCGATGACGGACGAGGCGAAGGAAGCCATGGCCGGACAGATCCCGCTCGGGCGGGTCGGTCAAGTCGACGAGGTCGCGTCTCTGGTCTCGTTCTTGTGCGGGCCGGGGGCTGGTTACATAACAGGTGAAGTGATTCGCGTCGACGGAGGGCTGGCGACCGGTTCCTGATCGCAAGTCCCTTCGAGTCGTCCCTTGGAATAAAGAGAGAGAATCGTGGCTAACATTCAAGACCGGGTATTGAAGATCGTCTGTGACCGTCTCAACGTCGAGGCGGACAAGGTCAAAGAAGATACGAGCTTCATCAACGATCTCGGTGCGGACTCGCTCGATATCGTCGAGCTCGTCATGGAGTTCGAGGAAGAGTTCGGCGTTCAGATTCCCGACGACCAGGCGGAGAACATCAAGACCGTCGGTCAAGCGATCAAGTTCATCGAAGAGCATCAGGATTTGATCGATAACTGATCGAATTCGAGATTTGGTGTAAGGCGGCACCCGCCGGGGCGACAAGCCCGGGGCGTTTCCATCACGAAGCCGCATCAAAAAATCGTTCGATGAACGGATCGACGCGTGAGGGTTGGAGCTCGTCCTCCAAGCTCACGCGTCGATTGGCGTTTATCGATCTTCGACGAGGCGCCCTCACGGGTGATCGAATGCGATGAGACGTCGAGTTGTCGTTACAGGTCTGGGAGCCGTCACACCGCTCGGAACCGGCCTCACGAAGTTCTGGGACGCGATCCTCTCGTGTCAGAGCGGTGGTGCCGAGATCCAGGCGTTCGACACGAGCGCGTTTCCCGTGCACATCGGCGCTGAGGTGAAGGATTTCGACCCGTCGGAGTACTTCGACGTCAAGGAAGCGCGAAACCTCGATCGCTTCGTCCAGTTCGCCATCGCGTCGGCGGTGCAGGCGGTCGACGACAGCGGGCTCGACCTCGAGAACGAGGAACGAACGCGTATCGGTTGCATCTGGGGATCTGGTATCGGCGGCCTTCTCGAGCTCGAGTCGCAGCACGCGACCTATCTCGACCGCGGTCCGCGTCGCATCAGCCCGTTCTTCATCCCGAGGATGATGGTCAACGCGGCACCCGGCCAGATCGCGATTCGCATGAAGCTCCAAGGCGCGAATTACGCGGTCGCGTCGGCGTGCGCGTCGGCGCAGCATGCGATCGGGCTCGCGTATCGCACGATCAAGTACGACGACGCCGATGTCATCGTCACGGGCGGCTCCGAAGCGACCGTCTCTCCGATGGGCCTCGGCGGCTTCTGCGCTCTCCGTGCGCTTTCGAAGCGCAACGACGACCCAAAGACGGCCTCGCGTCCCTTCACCGCCGACCGTGACGGGTTCCTGATGGGCGAGGGCGGCGGTGGTCTCGTCCTCGAGGAGTTCGAGCGCGCCAAGGCACGCGGTGCGACGATCTACGCCGAGGTGCGCGGGTTCGGCATGACCGACGACGGTCACCACATCTCGGCGCCCGTCCCCGAAGGCACGAACGCGACGCGTGCGATCGAGATCGCGCTCAGGGAAGGCGAGATCGCGACGGACGAGACCGACTACGTCAACGCGCACGGCACTTCGACGGCTCTCAACGACGTCATGGAGACGCGCGCCGTGAAGAGCGCCTTCGGCGACCACGCGAGCAAGCTCATGATGAGCTCGACGAAGTCGCAGATCGGTCACCTGCTCGGTGCGTCGGGTGCGGTCGAGGCCGTCGTCTGCGCGTTGGCGCTCAAGAACCAGGTCGCGCCTCCGACGATCAACTACGAAACACCTGATCCCGAATGTGATCTCGACTACGTCCCGAACGAGCCTCGCGAGACGACGATTCGAAACCTCATCTCCAACTCGTTCGGCTTCGGAGGACACAACGTGTCTCTTGCGATGGGCCGGGTGCAGTAAGACGGGCCGGGTGCAGTAAGACGGGCCGAGTGCAGCAAGACGGGCCGAGTGCAGTAAGACGGGTCGTGTTCAGTAAGAAGGCCAGATAAGACCTTGAGTAAGACACTCTACATTGCGGACGAGCTCAGCCCCGATGCGCTGAGCTACCTCGAAGACTATCCCGACATCACCGTCGACTATCGCCCCGGGCTTCCGATCGAGGAGAAGCTCCAGGCCGTGTCGAAGGCGCACGCGCTGATCATCCGAAGCGCGACGACGGCCGACGAGGCCTTCCTCGAGGCGGCCGACCATCTCGAGGTGATCGTTCGGGCGGGTGTCGGTGTCGACAACGTCGATCTCGCCGCGGCGACGCGCAAGGGCATCGTCGTTCAAAACGTTCCCGACGGAAACACGCGTTCAGCCGCGGAGCACACGATCGCGCTGATCATGGCGATGGCTCGCCACGTTCCGCAGGCGCAGGCCGCGCTTCAGGCGGGAGACGATTGGAAAGCGTCGCGAAAGAAGTACGTCGGTACCGAGGTCCTCGGCAAAAAGCTCGGTGTCATCGGTCTCGGCAAGATCGGTCGCCACGTCGCTGATATGGCCGCTGGACTCGGTTTTCAGATCCTTGCCTTCGATCCGTTCCTTTCGGAGCAGATGGCCGAGGAGCTCGGAGTCGAGCTGATCGCCGATCTCGGCGAGCTCGCTTCGAAGTCTGACTTCCTGACGGTTCACGTGCCGAAGTCGGACAAGACCAAGGCGCTCATCGACGCGGACGTGCTCGCTCAGGCGAAGCCGGGGCTCCGCGTGATCAACTGCGCGCGCGGCGGCATCGTCGACGAGAAGGCGCTCCTCGCCGCGATCGAGGCCGGCACGATTGCCGGTGCCGCGGTCGATGTCTTCGAGAACGAGCCTCCGCAAGATCGCTCGCTCATCGAGCACCCGAACATCGTCTGCACGCCGCACCTCGGAGCGTCGACGCGCGAGGCGCAGGAGAACGTCGCGATCGCCTCGTCGAAGATGGTCGTCGACTACCTGCTCAACCGAAAGCTCCACGCTCCCGTGAACGCGGTTGCCCTCGATCCGGATCTTCGCGATCGCATGGAGCCTTACGGCGAGCTCGCCAAGCGGCTCGGTCGCGTGCACGCGCAGCTGCTCGAGGGGCAGCCCAAGCGCATCTCGCTGCGGTACTTCGGTGACGCGTTCGACGAGTCGAAGGTCCAGGGCTTCGTCTCATCCGCCGTGCTCATCGGATTCCTCGAAGGACAGTCCGCCGACACACCGAACACCGTCAACGCGCGCACGCTCGCACGCGAGCTCGGCGTCACCGTCGAAGAGAGCAGCGAAGGCGCCAGCAAGTACTTCGCGAACATGATTCGTGTCGAAGTCGAGGACTCCGAAGGCACGCGCGAAGTCGGTGGTGCGATTCGCGGCCTCAAGGGCATGCGCCTCGTCGCCCTCGACAACTACCAGTTCGACGCAGTGCTCGAAGGTCCGATGCTGATATCGTCGAACGAGGACAAGCCCGGTCGCATCGCGGCGCTCGGACAAGCGCTCGCCGACGAGCAGGTCAACATCTCGTCGATGTCGCTCGGTCGCGACTGCAAGGACGGTACGGCCCTCTCGCTCGTCAATCTCGACGCGCCCGATAGCGAAGCCGTCGAACGAGCGCGCGCCGCGGTGGAATCGAAAGATGGATTCCAGTGGTGCCGCTTTGTCGACGTAGGCTAGCAGCCCGTTGAAGAAGTGCTCCGAGTGGATAAGCGAGACGATTCGTTCGAGATCGAGGAGCTGAAACGGAGCCAATGTGGAGGGCCGGAATCAATACTCCGGACCTCTCGCCTCTTCGATGTAGGCACGAAAAAAGGGCTCATTCCCATACAGGAACGAGCCCCTGGAACGTGGGTTGGGGGCAAAAGCAAACGTGTAGTAGGGGCGGGCCCACACTGCACGGTCGAGACGCGCTGAATCGGGCGTCTCGATCTCGGCTCCTCCCGCGCCTCGCGGCGCCACCGAATGCGGAGTCGAGCAGACGACGAGGCTATCCGTTGTGGCGCGCTGTTTCGGTGCCATGCGCGCTGCGATCTCCTCGTTCATTGGAAGAGTAGGACGGGATCTCGGATTCGTCAAATCGCCGCGCGAATGCGGGCATTCCGGCAAGAAACCCTCCCGGAACTGGACACTCGTGGACACGTCGCCGGCGAAGTAGCTTTCGATAGCCACGGCGTTTAGAATCTCCGCATGGACGTTCCCTACTACGTCTACGGTGCCGGTGGATACGCAGTCCTCGGACTCGGCATGGCCCTCGCCTACCGACTCGGCCCGAATTTCCGGCAGAGCTCGTGGGTCCACCTCGCGACCGTCGCGATCAGTGCCCTCGGTCTCCTGCCTGCGCTCGCGGTCGCGCTCGCCGACGAAGGAACACTCATCGGGCGGACCTTCGGCGAATACCACCGGAGCGCACGTGGCCTGCTGTTCCTGGCCGCCGGTTTCTGTCACATGCCCGTGTGGATCTATATCGGCGTGTTTCACGCGGGGCGCTGGATCGAGCACCTCCACACACGTACAGCCGACGGTGGGCCCGAGACACCTAAGAAGACGCGTCGCCAGGAGTGGGAGGCCGCGCGAACGCATCTCGAGGCACTCGCCAAGAACCCGCTCGATGCGCGCCGTCGCGAGGCACTGGCGGAGAGCTACATCTCGCTCGGCTCGATCGAGGGTGCGATTCGCGAGTATCGCAAGGCCATCGAGTGTGTCGATCGCGGCTACGATCAGTCGCGGCTGATGTACAAGGCGATTCGGCTCGTCGTCGAGAAACAGGGCGGCACCGAAGAGGCGCTTCCGCTCATTCGCCGGCTCATTCGTCTCTACCCGAAGAGCTACTTCTCCGCGTACGCTAGGCGTGTCCTCAATCAGTACGAGACGCACCGGGTCGATCCTCGGAGCTCAGGCACGAGGGGGACCGGGGCACGCGAGCCGGGGCCCGAGAGGCGGGAGGATTCGGACTCGGAGTGATTCCGACGGTCTGGTAAGCCACGATTCGTCGTTTCGGAAGTCGTTTCAGATATGTCCCTAAGTGTTTGTTTGTAGGGTGCTTACGTCTCGTCGTCGGGTCGCTTTCGTTATCGCGCGACGGGGCTCTGGGGCTGTTTGCCGCTCCGCCAGCT
>CAYZGY010000096.1:0-14986 GCA_964478085.1 uncultured Planctomycetia bacterium | reverse complement strand
TGCGTCCGATCGGTGTTCTCGACGACCTGATGGTCCTCAGGCGCGCGATCGATGAGTGGCGTCCGGCGATCGTCTTCAACCTCCTCGAGGAGTTCCACGGCAACTCGCTCTACGACCAGCACGTCATCAGCTATCTCGAGCTGCTCCAGCAGCCGTACACGGGCTGCGATCCCAAGGGCCTCACGCTGACGGCCGACAAGTCGCTGACGAAGAAGATCCTCGCGTATCACCGCATCCGGTCGCCGCGCTTCAAGGTCTTCCCGCGTGGACGTGCCGTCCGCGTGCCGCGGCGCTTGCGCTACCCGATCATCGTCAAATCGCTCGTCGAGGAGGGCTCCTACGGTCTCTCGCAGGCTTCGATCGTCCACAACGAGGGGAAGCTACGCGAGCGTGTCGAGTACCTCCACGAGAAGCTCGAGACGCAAGTCATCGCCGAGGAGTACATCGCGGGGCGTGAGCTCTACGTCGGTGTTCTGGGCAATCAGCGCCTCAGAACGCTGCCCGCCGTCGAGCTCGTATTCGAGAAGCTCGCGCCAGGCGCGGAGCCGATCGCGACCTCGCGCGTCAAGTGGGACGAGAAGTACCAGAAGGAGCACGGCATCCGCTGGATGGTCACCGAGGACCTGACCGACGACGATCGCCGACGCATCGATCGCGTCGGGAAGCGCGTCTACCGGAGACTCGGGCTCAGCGGCTGCGCGCGCATCGATTTACGCATGGCCGAGGACGGTGAGATCTGGATCATCGAGGCGAACCCGAATCCGGACCTCGCCAAGGCGGCCGAGTTCAGCCTGGCAGCCCAGGCAGCGGGGATGGAATACCACGCGCTCCTGCGCAAGCTGATCAACCTCGGACTTCGTCACGCGCGGACGTGACGAAGTCTCGGATATCTGTAGCCGGACATCGAGATAACGTCACGTCGCGGCGATCCGCCGCGAGGCTCGAGGGCTGAGGCCGGCCGCTTCGCGTCCGTCGTGGACCCTCGAGCTTGATGAAGAAGGACGGCGTGGACACCGAGCGAGAGGGTACGGCGTGGACACCGATCGCCTCCGCCCACGTGACTACGCTCCGACCGCCGAGCAATTCAGCTCGTCGGCCGTCGGATCTCTTCCCGCCTCCGGGAACGGTGCACTCGGTGCGATTCCGCGGCGGAAGAGGAAGTTGAGCAGGATGATCGGATCGGTCAGATTGAGCACGCCGTTGTCGTCGACGTCGGCGGCGTCCTCGCAGGCGATCTCTCCCTGCGAGAACAGGTAGAGGAGCGTCTGCGTCACGTCCGAGACGTTGAGCGAGCCCGAGTTGTCGACGTCGCCGCGGATGAATCCGTCACCCGCCTGTGCGGTGACGGTCAGGGTCACCGCGTTCGACTCGCCGACGCCTTCGCAGTTGACGACCACGTCGTAGTCGCCCGAGCGCATGTCTTCCGGAACGCGGAACGACATCGCGAGCGGGGCACCCGTGCAGTCGAGCTCCGTGATCTCGGTGTCGCCGACGGTCACCGTGACACCCGCGTGGAAGCCCGAGCCGCTCAGGTGGACCCAATCTCCCGCGTCGACCGTCATCGGCGACATCGTCTCGATCGCCGGTGGATCGCTGAGGTTTGCCGTCACCTTGATTCCGTCCGTGCCGAGAATCTCGCCACGCGAATTGAATCCGAGGACCGAGACGTCGTTCTCGCCCGGAAGAAGCGGGATGTTGACGAACCAGTCGAGCGCGTTCGAGCGCGAGAAGCTCGCGCGGTCACATCCGGGTCGCGAGGAGCCGTTGATCGTCACCAGGATCGTGCTCATGTCGACCGGGGCGCGTCCGACGATCTGGACAGCTGCGCCTTGCGCCTCGAAGTCCTCTCCGTCGTTCGTTCGGATCTCGAGATTGACGTTCTGCGACGACGACGCGCGCACGCGGCTGATGATCGTGTTCTTTCGACGATCGATCCAACCGTTGGGGTTTCCCAGGTTCGTCTTCGTCACTCCGCGACGTTGCAGCTTCGTCATGTACGGCTGCAGGAATCGACCGTTGAACTGGTGGTTGACCATGTCCCAGAGGATTCCGTAGTACTGTCGCCGGATGTGTGGGCGATTGAGCATGCGGAAGATCTCCGCGAAGCCGCCTCCCCAGTTCATGTTCGCGGCGACGTTGGACGGCAGCGGGAACGCGTTCGTATCGCCGTAGGTGAGCTCCATGTCCCAGGGGAACAGATACCAGCGCCCCTCGATCGCTCCGCGGTAGACGTAGCAGTTCTTTCCACGACGCGCGCCCCAGGTGTCCCAGTCGTCCGTGTTGAGGCGGATCGCGAGGACACGCAGCATCGCGTCGACGTTGACCTGATTGTAGATCTCGTCGTCGTAGACGTCGTTCGGCGTCTGCGACGTGGTGTTGAGACGGGCCCAGTTGATCAGGTGGGTGAAGTCGTCCTTGTCCTCCTCGAGGCGCGGCGTGAAGAAGTATCGGTACGCCTCGGGGCTGTCGGGCGTGACTCCGCCCTGCGGGTAGGGCGGGTACGTGAGGCGACCGTCGCGGTTCGAGGCACGTTGACCGCTGTCGTTGAAGGTGAAGCGGTCGTCCATCTCGAAGAACGAGCCGAACGAGTCTCCCGGGAACCAGCGAGAGAGGAAATCGACGTCCGGCATGATGTAGTGCTCGCGGATCTCGTTGATGCCGCTCGAACCACGGTTGATGTTCCACTGGACGAGCCACTGGTACCCGAACGGCGCTCTCGTGTCGCCCTGGTTGTGGCGAATCAGGTAGTTCGAGATGCGCTCGCGACCGTCGCGGGCGCCGTCGCCCTGATGGTCTTCGAGGCCGAACTTCTTGAGTCGACCGTGGAGCGGGTTGTCCTTCGGCATGCGGACACGGTAACTCTCCGACCAGCGCTGGCGCGCCCAGGGGCTTCCGGAGAAGCGGACCTGCGAGTTGTAGTACATGTCCTGATTACCGTAGAGGAACGATCCCTCGACCTTGTCGTTCGAGAGAAGCATACGCGAGTTGAGGTACTGCTCGACGGACCGCGAAATCCAGAAGCGGTACGACGGGTGCGATCCTCCGGCGCGCGTGTCGGTGCGATAGATGCAGTAGCTGCGATCGAGCGTGCGAGGATTCGTCCGGTCGACGATCGTCGGGTGCGTACGCTCGGTCGGATCGTTCGGGTAGCGGCCTTTGAGGCCCGCGCTGTCCGTCGCGACGATGAAGAACACGACGTTGCGGCGCGCCGCGTTGCCCGGGATCGTTCCGACGTAGCGTCCCTCGCCGTTCGGCCCTTCCATCGCGACCGAGTTGAGTCGCTCGTCATCGGGGTGCCGTCCGTCGTCGAGCGACCAGAAGATCGTCACGTTTTCGATACCGTCGACGTCCTTGACGCGACAGCTGATCTCGACGGGCTGGTTCGTCGTCGGAAGCGGCGGGTTCTGGCGTAGATTCTCGATGACGGGACCGATGTTCGGGCTCCCCGTCTTCTCGATCTGCCGTGCCGTGACGCTGTTGATCTCGCCCGGCGTTCCGAGGTTGCGCGGAATGTTGAGCTGCTGCGACTTGGCGAAATCGTGATTGAATCCGCGCGTCAGCACGCCACGGGAACCGACGACCCAGCGGCTCGTAAACTCGATGTTGTAGGTGTTTCCCGAACGCAGCGGCCTCATCAGCGTGTGCTCGAGGCGGTTGACCTTGTAGTCGCCCTTACCGCGAGCGATGAGCTTGAGCGAACCGGATCCGTCGAGAACTTCCGAAGGATTGTCGGTGCGACCCGAGTTGACGTGGGTTCCCTGGATCTTCCACGTGCCGGGCGAATTGATCGCCTCGCGGACCGCCTCCTCGAAGTCGCCGTTGCCGACGAAGCTATCGCTGTCCGAGGGGACGAACTCGCCGGACTCGAGCTTCGGCCACGCGCGTGCGTCGCTCGAGGTGATGCTCGCGTTGTGCGTCTGAACGGCGAAGACGTTTCGACCGACCTTCAGGAGCGGAATGTGCTTGCTGATGTTCTCCGAGTGCGGTTGCTTCTCGCGCGAGCTGCGGGCTCGGTCGTCGAAGTTGTTCCGGTAGCCGCTCTCTCGGTCGGCATCCGTGCGGATGTTCTGCACGGTGATCAGCTCGCCGTTGAGATAAGCCATGTAGCCGTCGTCGTAGACGTTGGCGATCTGGAGGTCCTTGAGGTTGTCGATCTGCTCTTGCGTCAGCTCGAACTCGGTACGCAGGTAGAACGAGATGTAGTTCCCGCGCATGTCGTCGAGCGTCGTGCCGCCGTCCTCGACCTCGCCCTCTCCGAAGCCGACCGGAGCCGTGACCTCCTCCCAAGCGCCGTCGTTGAACTCGAGCCGCGTCCACGACTTGAGGTCGTCGCCGCCCGGCTCTTCGAGGCCCCGGAAGAGCTTCCACTTCGCGTCCGCACCGACAAAGGTCTGATCGGGCTCGAAGGTGATCACGCGCTCGACCATCCTGAGATCGTCGACGATCGTGATTCCCTTCTGGAGAAGCATGATCTGCAACTCGGGCTCGCCCGAGTTGTAGCGACCCTGGTACGAGAGCACGGTCGGCTCGGCCTTGTGCGAATCGTCACTCGCGTCCCACGACGCAGCGATGTTGTTGTCCTGGCGGGCATCGATGAGCTCGATCGACGAACCGCGTCCGTCGGCCCAGTCCGGCCACTGACCACCGTCGTGGTAGCGGACCGTGTCGACGACCGTTCCCGTCGTGTCGCGCAGGTTGACGCGCTCGCCGTCGTCTCGGAGGCGGCCGAATCGGTCGGCGTCCTCGGGGTCCGGGCCGAACACGATGCGCGGGTCGAGACCGTACGTGTCGATGATGTACTGCGGATCCCTCGCGACGACGATGTAGCTGTCGGGCGCCATGCGCGTCCCGGCAGGGAAGTGGTAGTTGATGCCGCTCGTGAAGCGCCAATCGCTGATATCGATCGTGCGGTCCTGACTGCGGTTGTAGAGCTCGAGAAACTCCATGTGCGCGTCGTCTTCGCCCGCGTTGCCGAGGAGCGGGTGGAACATGATCTCGTTGATCACGATGTCCGTCTCGACATCGACGCGGTTGGGCTCTCCGGGCGTCGGAACGGCGCGGTCCTCGCGATCCTCGTCGCCGTCGGGGATGCGCGACTCGCTGCGGTCGATGACCTCAGGTTGGAAGATGTAGGCGTCGATGACGTTCTTGCGCTCGGGCGTGACGAGCATGACGAAGCGGCGCGCACCGTTCCCGAGCGTGTCGTCGTCGATGGCGACCGGGCTCAGGTCGAGATTGTTGAGCTGCGCTTCGGTCAGAGCGACGACGCCGCGCGGCGCGATGACCGTGTCCTGCGGGATCGAGCCTCGACCCGTCGTGCTGTGGAGGTCGCGCGTGTTGTAGATCCAGTGGAAGCTGACGTCGACTTCCTCGTCGCTGTCGTTGTAAAGCTCGATGTAGCGTTCGCCGGACGACCAGAGGAGGCCTTCGTTGATCATCACGGGAAGGACGGACCGCTCGCGGGCGTTGACGCGACCGGGCGAGCCGCCCTTGATCGTGCCGTCCTCCAGAATCTCGAGCTCGCCTTCGGGCTGCCAGAAGTCGGGATCGTCGGGCTCGTTGTAAGAGTAGTCGAGGCCGATCGAGTGACCCGTGCCGTCGCCGGCCGCCGGCCACTTGCCGCGGTCGTTGTATCGGACGCGCGCGTGCACGACGCCGTTGTGCTCCGAGAGCTCCATGACCTCGCCACCGTTCGCGAGGGAGCAGCCGCTGCCACCTTCCTCGTCCGCTCCGGGCTCTCCGTCACAGTTGCCGAGACCCCACGGGCCGAGCACATTGTTGATGTCGTAGAGGTTCTCGAGGTGCTCCGGGTTTGCACCGATCACGATCGTCTGGTTCCCGTCCATGATGAAGCCGTCGGGAAAGACGAAGTGCACCCCGCGAGAGAAGAACCATCCCGAGAGGTCGATCGGACCGGGCTGGGTGTTGCGCAACTCGATGTACTCGCCGTCGCGGCCCTGGCCGGCCGGGTTGTACATGATCTCGGTAATGATGATGAGGCCGGTGTTTTGCGCGACTGCGCGAGTCGTGATCGACAGCGAGACGAGCAATACGGCGACGAGAGAGAATACCGAAACCAGCGTCTTCGGGCTGGAGCGAGTGGACAGGATCTTCACAGGAGTCTCCCTACCCTTTCAGCATGGTCCGCGTCGTACAAGGCGAATCGCGAACGTGGCGTCACGGCTTTTCCGCGTCCTTGACGAACCAGAGGACGCGGCACAACCCGAAACGAACGCCGTCTGGCCGCAGACGCGACGAACGTGCTGATAGGACCCAAACAAACACGAATGGAGCGCCGCTTTCGACCTTCGAAAGGGCCGTCGGGCAGCGATCCGACTTTCTTCCAAGACTCAGTAACGTCTAAATTTAGGGGCGTACGAGGAACGAGACCTTGATCGCGTGCCGACCGAATTCGAACGCGCCCCCCCGAAATCTCGACGAGGCGCCATTTTATGGGGCTTTGGGAGCGAAGTCAAAGCAGGGGTCGACCCAACCTCGACGGGAAGACCTACGAGGCTTTCCGGAACTTGAATACCCGCATAGTTTTGCGTGAATATCCGAAGCTCATTTCGCGCGCCCCAGAGTTTCTTTTTGAATTCCTGACGGATACAATCAGTCTGTCTCGAAGACGGTCGTAAGTTTCTGTCTCGTCGCGAGATTACGGACTTTGGTCTCAGCCTCGGGCACGGGTGCTCGGGGGACGTCAATGCGGTACGGCGAGAGAGGGGAGCTGTCGCCGATGCAGGATCTGCCAGTCTGTTCCGATTGCGGCACGCGACTCACCGTCGCGCAGGCCGCTGACGGAAGCGGTGATCTCTGTCCGAAATGTTCGGGCGAGAGATTCGCCGGCGGATCCGTATTGCCTGATGGATCCGACCCCGAGAGCGCCTCGTTCGAGAGTTTGACGAACGGCGGCACTTCCAGCGGGGGCACTTCCAGCGGGGGCACTTCCAGCGACGGCACCTCCATCGGCAGCCGCGACACGGGGGAGCGCGAGGCGTTGATCGAATCGATCGATTCACTGGAGGAGGTAGGGTCTCTCGAGCATATCCCGACGGACGAAGACTCCAAGAGGGAAGATCCTGGCTCGAGTCGATCGTTCGAGTCCGACCAGCACGATCACGACGACGACAACGCCGACTTCCTCGACGACACGCTCACCGAGCCCGATACGGTCGGTGCGCTCGAAACGAACGTTCCCGAGTTCGACGAGGATTCTGCTCAGAGTTGGCAAGAGGGCGTGCTCGTCGCCGATCGCTTTCGCCTACAGCGATTCATCGGCCAGGGCGGCATGGGCAAGGTCTACGTTGCGCAGGACGAGACGCTCAAGCGCCGCATCGCTCTCAAGCGCATCCCGCAAGAGATCATCTTCGACGCCGACGCTCGCGACGATCTGAGGCAGGAGGCCAACCGCCTCCTCGATCTGGCGCACGAGAACATCGTTCGCGTCCACACGTACTACGACGGTCCGACTTGGCCGTTCTTCGCGATGGAGTATCTCGAGGGGCCGACTCTCAAGAAGCTCCTGCGTCAACGAAAGCGCGAGGGCCGTCTCTTCACGGCCGCGGAGGTCGATGTCATCGCAAAGCAGGTGGGTCGTGGTCTCGCGCACGCGCACGATCACAAGATCGTCCACCGCGATCTCAAGCCCGCGAACCTGATGCTCGCTCGGCCCCCGGGCGACGAGATTTGTGGCACGGACACGCTCAAGATCACGGACTTCGGCATCTCTCGCGTCGTTCACGACAGCACGCTGCAGCACACGGGAAAGCGGAGCGGCACCCTTCCGTACATGAGCCCGGAGCAGTTTCGCGGCGACCCCTGCACGCCCTGCAGCGACGTCTACTCGCTCGCTTGCACGCTCTACGAGCTATTGACGGGCTCACCGCCCTTCGTTTCGGGCGACATCGGCTACCAGATCATCAACGTCGACGCGAAGCGCATCGACCATTTGACGACACCCGAGGGCGAGCCTCGCGAGATCGAGTGCCCCGAGCATTTCGCGCGGGCGATCGAGCGTGGCCTCGCGAAGGATCCGGACGACCGCTTCGAGAGCGTCGTGGAGTTCCTCGCCGCGATCGACGGAAACCCGCCCGCGCCGCGTTCGACGACCGCGACGGAGGCAGCTCCTGCCTTCCCGACCTCGATGGGCGGCTTCGTCTCGCTCGCTTCGAAGGTCGTCGCGGGAGTCGTCCTCGCGTCACTCGTTCTCTTGGTCGCGACCGAGGTCTTCGGTCCGGATCCGAAATCGAAGGATCCGAACCTGCAGACGAATCGGGCGGGGCCGGGCGGCGACGCGCTCGATCCGGGCGGCACTGCCACGCCGGTCGATCGCCGCAAGAACTTCGACGATTTCGCGCGTTGGCTCCAGATCGCCGTCGAGCCGCAGTTGCCGGCGGTCATCGGCAGTCGGCACGCGACGCAGGTCAACGCCGGCATTCAGCCGACGATGAACCTCGAGCTCCGCTTCGTCGAGGACGATGCTCCGAGAGGTGCGGCGCTTCTTTCGCGCGTGATCTTCGAGGTCGGACGTGCCGACTCGGACGGCGTTCCCGCTATGAACCAGGTGCCGGGCTTCTCCGAGAACGGCGTACGCCACTTCCGATTCGTCGACCTCAGCGAGGGGGCGCACGTCCTGCGTGCGTACTTGAGCGCGAACGGAACGGTGCTCGGCGAGAAGCAGAAGCTCTTCGACCATCCGCTCGAGGTCGATCTGACGCCGCCGGCTTTCGAGCTCCGCGCCGTTGATGAGGACGTCCTCGTCGATCCCGAGGATGCGGGCAGCGACGCCGGTGGGGCTCGTCAGCTCTTCGCGACCTTCGAGGAGTCGCTCGAGATTCGTCTCGCGCCGACGAACAGCTCGGGCGAGTCGGACATCAGCAAGGCTTTCTACCAGGTGATCACCCCGGACTCGGTCTCGAGCCCGATCGAGATCGAGGATCCGCGCAGTTGGTTCATCCCGCGCATGACACCCGGTGAGCGCAAGACGTTTCGCGTTTACGGTGAGGATCGCGTCGGTCATCGGAGCGAGGAGCGCAACTTCGTCTTCCACCGTCACCGCATGGAGCTCGCCGAGTTCCAGACGGGCGAGGTGATCGCGAACATCGCACCCGTGACGGGGACGTTCCGCTACGAAGGTGGCACGTATCCCGATCTCGTCTTCTTCGTCAACGGCGAAAGGGTCGAGAGTGAGTGGCGCATCGTATCGGGCGAGAGCGCGGATCCCGACAGTCGGAGCGAGCCTTTCGAGTCGAGTCAACCTCCGACGAGCGCAGGGATTCTGACGAGCGTACGATTCGAGGCACGTCTGCCGCTTTCGAAGTCGATCAACACGATCGAGGTGCAGTACGCCTGGAAGGAGCGGAAAGCGCGCGCCTTCCCGACGGGCGGCATCCTCGAGAAGGTGCGCATGCGCGCGCCAGCGATCGAGTTTTCGATTCCTGCCGCGACTCGGGCCCCTGAGGAGCTCGTGCAGAATGCGGCGCAGCGAGAGACGCTCTACACGCGCAAGAATAACGTCATCGTCACCGGTTCGGTCGAGCCTTACGTTCCGGGCGTCCAGCTCCAGATCGTCTTGCACCACGACTTCGGCTCGCTCCAGAAGAACGTCGTGATCGACCCGGCCGAGAGCGGCACGACGGGAACCTTCTCGAGCGACATCGAGCTCGAGCCGGGCGTGCAGACCTTCATCGCGTTCAAGTGCTACTACAAGGGCGAGTCGGAAGAGCTCGTCCAGCCCGGTCCGTCCGGCGAAGCGCAGAAGGACACGATCGAGATCTACTGCGATCAGGAGGCGCCCGGCGGGGGGCTCTCGTTCCAGATCGCGGGCGAGCAGCTCGTCGTGCGTGTTCAGAGTGACGAGCGTGCGCTCCAGCTTCGCGGACGCGTCGTCCCGATGGGAGCTGGGCCGTCGGGAGCTGGCGGCATGCTCGCGTGGGAGGCGATCTCACCTCAGCCCGTGCGCATCACGCCCGAGCTCTCGTACTCGTGGCGCACGAAGGTTCCCGAGGATTCGTGCACGATCGAGGTGGAGATCACCGATTTCGCGGGCAATACGGGACTGGTGAAGGAGCTCTTCAACCCGCAGGTCGCCTCGAAGACGCCGGTCTTCGAGCCCCGCGCGCCGCGAGCGTCTGCCGGCGCGCTCGAGCCGGGCACGGTGATCCTGCGATCGACGTTTCTTCGTGAATACGACATGCGCTTCCAGGTCTGCGGCGTCTCGCGCATCGAGTTCGCGACGACCGAGATCTCCGAGAAGGTCTGGTTCCTCTTCCTCGACGATCGCGACTTCAACGATCCCGATCAGCCCGACGGTCGACTCGATCACCCCGCGCTCATCGAGGAGCAGCGCATGAAGCTCCTCCCCGACTTCGTCGAGTGGTTCCAGGACAACGCCGCGGACGGCTACACCTACATCATTCCGAGCGAGGATGAGTGGCTCTGCGCCTTCGCCGGTGCGCGTACTGCCGAGCAGGCTCGACGCGGAATCGCCGCGTGGTTCGAGAACGAGCAGAGTGGCTTCTCCTGGAAGCAGTCCGAGAAGTACGGTCAGGAACAGGCCAGCGCGCTCGGCTCGCGTCCGTCGAATCTGACACCGACCGACCTCCTCGACATGGAGTCGAACGTCCAGGAGATCGTCCGCGACACGAAGGACCCCGAAGCCGAGTACGCCGTCATCGGCGGCTTCAACCGCCTGAAGACTCTCGACGCCCTCAAGACGAGCTGCCTCGACTCACGCGCCACGAGCGCGGCCGAGTCGGAGATCGCGGCGCGCTTCACGGGCTTCCGCATCGCGCGGCGCCCGAAGGGGTCGCGCGAGTAGCTCGCAGTCACCCGCAGTAGGGGTGGTCGGCGAAACAGCCGAGCGTTTCGATCGACGGATCGAGCCCGCAGTCCGGGAACGGGCTCGACGGCGGAGGTCCTCGCAGAAAGAACCAGTGGAGAATCAGGACGCCGTCGGTGATACGTACCCCGTCGTCATTATCGGCGTCGAGCGCCTCGAGACACCTGACAGGTGGCCTGGCGGAGCCGGCGGCGACCCCGACGATCCACACCGCCTCGCCCACTCCGACCCCTCCGACAGCCTCCACGTCGCCTCGCACGAATCGCCGGTAGGAGTTGCACACCTCCTCCTCGGCATCGATCAAGCCGTCTCCGTCGTTGTCGACTCGGTCGCTACAGCGAGCCGGTCCGACCTCGGCGACCGTCTCCGTGGCCGGCAGGACCAGGCCGTGGACCAGAGTCTCGGGGAGCTTGGCCCTCCCGTCTGTCGAGACATTGATCGCGACGGGAGGGCTTGGGGAGTTTCGGACCAGTCCATCGACGAATCGCAGCAAGGTACCCTCGGGCGGAGGTGCGCCGACGACTCGGAACGGGACGCGTGCGATGCTGTTTCGCCTGCCTGACGGCAAGTGGGACGCGGCCGCGCCACCGGGGACCATCGCCGAGATGAATCCCGGTGGGTAGGCGCCGTCGGGGTCTCCCTCGACGAACGTCGACACGTTGAAGTGGGGCGGAATCACGGCCGCGCCGGCGTCGGTCTCGCACTGAAACATGGTGCCGAAACGAATCCCGTCCTCGCAGGGATCCTCGCCCGGCGCGAAGACGGCAGGATCGTAGGCGATGCCGCAGCTCCAGCCGCCAACCTTCTCGTCGCGCGTGTCGAGAACGATCGTCGTGAACACCTCGGTCGCGTCCGATGGGAGCTCGAGAATCGACGGCCCGTCTCGTACGTCACCGAATACGAGCTCGAGCGAGCTCGAGAGGCAGTTGTCGGATCCCCGACAGAATCTCTCGACGTTCTCTTGCGCGGTCAGATCGAACATCGCGAGCGACAGAATCAGCAGCAGGATTTCACCCCCGACAACGAAACATCGGCTGTCGCCCTCTCGCGAATCTGATGGAAGGCTGCTCCCGACGGTAGCACGCGAGGTGGGTTCGTCGCCAGGAACGATGAGAATCCGATCGCGACGAAAACGAAAAAAAGCCACGGCCGGAACGACTCCGACCGTGGCTTTTTCCGATTCAGCGACGAGGCTGACGCGGGTGCGCGTTACGCGGCGGCTTCGCCGCCCCCGCCGTCGCCGTCTTCTTCATCGATCGTGACGGTCTTGTAGCCCCCGATCGACTTGAAGTAGAGGAACAGCAGCAGGTAGATCACGGCCATAGCGCCCGGTATGAACGCGTCGGCTACGAGCGTCTTTCGATCACCTTCGATGCTGGCCTCGTGAACTTTCTTCTCGACCGGGGTGAGCTTTTCGTACGCGGCCAACGGATCCGTGTTCCCCGCCTTCGCGAGCTCCGTGCGTGCGTCGCCGAGCTTCTTCTGAATGTCGCCGAGCTTCTTTCCGTCGAGAGCGCCGACTTCGTCGAAGAACAGCCAGCCCTTCTTGGCGGGCTCCTTGGTCTTATCGTCGATCGCCTGGTAGGAAGCGTAAGCGACCGGGTCGGTCTTCTCGAGAGCCTCGGAGCTGAAGCGGTCCTTGCAGTATCCGAGACCCGCCGATCCGGCGAGCCCGGCGCTCATCATGCCGATACCGCCCATGATGCTCATCGCGACGGCTCCCGATCGCGGGAAGCGATCGCCGACGACCGCGAGCATGGTGGGCCAGAAGAACGTCTTTCCGACGGCGTAGACGCCGAGAGCGCACATCGCGCCGAAGAACGTCGTCATGTTGCTCGAGAGGAGGAGCCCGACGCAGCCGAGGATCGCGCAGACGAGGAGAATCCCGATAGGCGAGAGCTTGAGCTTCTTTTCGATGAAGTCCGCGCAGAAGCGCAGAAGGAACATGACCATCGACGTGAAGACGAAGAGGATCTTGCCCTGCTCGGGCGTCAGGATGTTTCCAGTGATGTTCTGGATCCAGCTGTCCGTTCCCAGCTCCACCGCTCCGACGAGCGCGTGCGCGATGAAGAGAACGAACATCAGCCAGGCGCCGATCGAGAACTTGGTGATGACCGCGACGGCGATCAGCAGCGCGAATCCGATTCCGTAACCGGCGACGTTTCCGAGCCCGAGCTGGTCACCGAAGAACAGAGCGAGGAGGAAGCAGACGACGAGGCCGCCGAGGATACCGACGTCCTTGAACATCTCGCCGAAGCTCACACCCTTCGCCGAGGCTTCCGACTTCGGCATCTTCTGTCCGAAGAACATCGCGCCGTAGATCAGCGTCGGGATCAGGTAGAGAGCCAGCTGCCACTTCCAGTGCCACGCGCCCTCGCCGGTACCGCCGAGAGTCCAGCCGGCGAGACCGCCGAGAACGAGACCGGCGGGCCAGCTTGCGTGAAGGATATTCAGGTAGTGGGTTCGATTGTTCGGAAACAGCGTCGCAACGAGCGGGTTCGAAACGGCTTCGAGGACACCGTTGGCCAAGGCGAAGATGAACATTCCCCAGGTCAGGAGCATGAGAGCGGTCTCTTGTTCCTGGCCTGCGGTGGCGCCGAACGTAACGAAGGCCGAGAGCGCGTGGAACGCGAACGCCGCGAGGACGAGCCAGCCGTAGCCGATCTTGTCGACGATGACCCCTCCGATGATGATGCCGAAGCAGAATCCGGTGAGTCCCGCGCCACCGATCGCTCCGAGCTGCTGTCCCGAGAATCCGAACTCGGCTTGCCAGTTCGCGAAGATTCCACCACGGATACCGAATCCGACACCTGCCGCCAGGATGGCCATGAAGCCGGCCCACAAGAGCCGTCCACCATTCGGGGCAATACTATCTTGCTTGATGTTCATCGTTCGATGGCCACCTGCGTTAAACCTTTGAAGTTGAGAAGCTTGCTACGTTCCTTTCCGGGCGGAAAGTCCGGCAATCTTCGCAATACGTGACAAAGGTGTCAAGGGAGCCCATCGTTCGAATTGGGGACGATCGCTCAATTCGAGTGCACGACGGTCAGGGTCTATCTCGCGCCTTCCGCGAGGGTTGTGACAACGGCTCCAGCGGCGAATCGTGGCCGTCTAGTGCTCCCACTCCAGCAGCCGATCGTCGTCCGCTAACGATTGCTTCGTCAGCGAGATGACCTGACCCGTGTGATAGGCGTAGTGCGTCGTCACGTGTATCAACAAGCTGATGACGGTCGCGTCGGGAGGGTAGTTGGCGACGACGGGGCGGTGACAGTCTTCGGCACCGAGCGGCTCGAGGATCGCGGTCGTCTTCTCGCGTGCTTCGTGGAGTCCCGCGATGAGTCCGGCGGCGTCGGGGCCTTCGTTCGCGTCAAACTCCGACGGGCGGTCGCGCTCGTAGCCGTTCTGCCCGAGACACGCACCGATGTAGTGATTCTCGTTGCCCGCGAGGTGCAGGCAGATGTTGCCGATCGAGTTGGTCTTCGGGAGAGGGCGGGTCCAGATCTGCTCGGTCGTGAGCTTTGCGAGGCACTTCTCGATGCGGGGCGTTTGACGATTGAGCGAGTCGAGGAGGTGCTGGTAGATCGGGTCCATCGTGAGCTCGTCTCTCTCCGTCAGTCAGGCGCGGGGCGGAAGAAGATCAGCACGGCGTCGTCTCGGTAGGCGGGCGGTCCCCAGAGCTTCTCGAGCGTCTCGATGACCTCGCGCTGCTTGACGTCGCGCATGCCCTTTTCGGGATTGTAGTACCGTTTCGCGAGCGGGTCCGAGATTTCCGCGCGTTTCTCGCTGAGCCATTCCCGCGTGCGGTGACGGTGAACGACGACCGTCCCGACATCGAGGCCCTCGACGAGCTTGGCGAGCTCGGGATCCGCCGGAAGGTCGCGGTAGGACGGGCTGCGTTCGGCTTCGTGGATCGTCTGCAGGAACGGGTAGCTCTCGAGCAGCTCGGCGACGTAGGGCGGCGACGCCGAGACGTACCCGCCGACGATCGGGCGACCGTGCATCGTCTGGAGGTACATGTCGTCGGCCGCGCGAGCGCGATGGCCGCCCGGGACGTTGAGAACGGGGCCCTCGGGCGCCTTTTCGAGCGTCGAGAGCCAGTCGGGCTTCGGCAGATCGCGCATCGGGTAGGGGAGCCAGAGAAAG